>JAUTWX010000212.1 GCA_030838385.1 Acidobacteriaceae bacterium | reverse complement strand
CAATCATGCTCAGTTCTACGGGCCAGCGTCGGTTGATGGACAGATAGAAGATCCCAACTTCGGGCATTTCGAAAATGCGGCAGCGCCCCGTCTCATGCAGCTTGCCGCAAAATACACTTTCTAGCGGCTCGTATCCGCTCCTGAATGTCGCAACGGTTCGGGTTCCTAGGAGCTTATTGATAAACGAGTCATTCTGTTGTCTCAAGTAGAACCTTTGGCGACCATGTCCAACTCGAAAGTTAAGGCCAAAAATATTGAAATTGATGCCTCTAAGTTCGTCGCATCAGAAACTTTCAAAAACGAATCAGGAACCGAAACCTCCCATCAACTCGTAATTGCAATTATCTACCCGGACGTTTCAAAGAGTCATGCGAGATGTCCGGAACAATGAAAGATGCTAGGTTATATTCCGGTCGCTGTTACATGATGTCAGTCTCATTGCGCTCAGGTGGGCATTCCAGCGAAGCTCGAACCTTCAAAGAAGAAACCCTCCTCGTTGACCGATCCATGTGTCCGAATAGTTTTCCCGGCCCGCATCACCTGACCAAGGTGTTACAGACTGACCGAGACGCCCATTGGACGAGTGCCTCAGCCATTCGTCGCTCGAGTGCCGCCTGTCTTTCAGGGACCAACGGCGAATAGTACTTTTCCGTAATCTTCACTGACTTGTGTGCCAACATTTTGGACAAGTCCTGCATACTGGTCCCGCTCAGTAGTTGGGTCACGGCAAAGCTGTCGCGCAGTTGGTGGCAGTAAAATTTCATCTGTGTCCCGTCATCTCTCGTGAGCGAGAGGTCATCGTTCAAACGCTCCAGTTTGCGCTGCCATCGGCCGGTTAGGGACTTATGCTTGGAGTTACCGCTCCAGAAAAAGTAGTTCGGATGTACATCCGGGCGTGTTGGCAGAGCCTTCGGGGAACCGATGACATGGTCGGGGATGATCACCGTCAGGGCCGTCTTGCCTTTCTGGGTCGTGAGACTGAATCGGTTGCCATTAAGCCGCGATTTCGCGCACATAAGGGGCACCGCCGATGCGTAGCCCGGTCCACCGCATCAACTCAATAATCGCTCGCATCTCCGCTCCAAACTGATCGGAGGGCCGACGCGCATTCTTGTCATAGTCGTACGTTGCGGCAATCACCTTTTCAAAGCGGCCATCCCGCACCTTTCTTTATCAAGACCACCCATTTTTTTTATGCTGCGCCGGTCAGACGAGGACAGCGTCCATCTCGCGGCCAAATCCCATTTACAATCAACGTGGAGCCACTTTACCAGAGGGCAAGGAAGGTGCATGCAGTCGAATCTTCAGATCACCATGCTTCTGCACGCATGGCAGTCCGGCGACGGCTCCGCGTACGACCAACTCATCGCGGCCGTCTACTCCCAGCTGCACACCTTGGCCGAGCAGTACATGCGTCGCGAGCGCAACGACCACACCTTGCGCCCCACCGCCCTGGTCCATGAGGCCTATCTCCGTCTGCTGGGCACCGAAGCTTCTTTTGAGGATCGCTCCCACTTCCTCGCCGTCGCCGCCTCCACCATGCGCCGCATCCTGGTCGACCACGCCCGCGCCAGCCATCGCATCAAGCGCGGCAATGGGGCCCAGAAGCTCGCGCTCGAAGAGGCGGGCCTTGCCGCGGCAACATCCGCGACGCAGCCCGAAGCCGACATCCTCGACCTCGACCGCGCTCTTGATCGCCTCACCCAGCAGGACCCGCGCAAGGCAAAGCTGCTGGAGCTGGTCTACTTCGGCGGGTTGAACTGCGAGGAGGCCGCCGGCGTCCTCACAGTCTCGGTCGCAACCGTCAACCGCGACCTGAAGTTCGCCCGTGCGTGGCTGCGCCATGAGCTGACTCAGGCCGCAGCCTCAGGCGCCAGTTCGAGCTAGCCTGCTCTTTGTCTCGCTTCGACGCCCTCTCGAGTCCGTCCCGCGCCTCCTCGATCTCTGGACGTCCCAGTGAAGCATCCTTCTCGAGCACACTGACGGCTCTCCGGAAGCTCGCCTCCGCCTCCGCCCAACGCCTCTCCGCCAGCGCAAACTCTCCCTCCGCCACCGCATACGCCGCCACATCCCGCGGGTTCCTGGGCGTGAATCTCTCCTCTGCCTTCGCTGCCTCCGCGAGCATCTCCGCAACACCCCGCGTCGTCCCCTGCTCCACCATCACGCGCGCCATGCAGATCCTGCTTCGCATCACCGCACGGCTCTCGGTGCCGAATATCTTCACCCGTGTCTCCAGAGCGCTGCCGTACAGCCTCTTCGCCTCCGCGTAGCGCCCTCGGCTCTCATCAAACTGCGCCATCCCCGCCTGATCGCTCGCCGTATACCGGCTTGCCGGACCAACGGCCTTGGTGTGGACACGCAGTGCCTCCGCGAACATCTTCTCCGCGCCGTCCGCGTCACCCCTTCCAGCCAGCGCCCTGGCCAGGGCAAGTTCGGTGAGCCCGGTAAAGCTATGATCCGTGCCGAACATCTTCATCCTCGTGGCCAGCGCCTGCCGGAGGAATGCCTCCGCCTCGTCGTATCGTCCCTCCAGCGTCAGCACTTCGCCAAGCTTTGTCTCCGTGTCCGAGTCGGCGATCTGTCCCAGCGTCTTCGCACTGCGGAAGATCTCCATCTGCCTCCGGTACAGCGACTCCGCGCCCGCATAGTCACCTTTATCCTGCAACACCGCGCCCCAGATATTCAGCGCAGGATGCAGCTTCAGGCTGAGAGGCCCCTTCAGCTTCTCCCATACGCCGGCGTCTTCCCTGCTTACCTCCTCCGCCCGTCCGTAGTCGCCCTTGAAAAACAAGGCGGTGCACAGGGTATCCATCGCCACCGCGGTCTCCTCGCTCTGCCGGCCGCGCAGCGCCGAATAGACCGCGACCGACTCCGTCGCCATACTCACGCCATCGTCCACATCGCCCGCCCGCATCGCGGCCTCGGCATCATCCACCAAGGCGTCCGCTACCTCGATCGATTGCCCTCCGTACAGCCCACGCCGCAACTCCAGCGATTGCCGCAGGAGCGCCTCAGCCTGCTTGTACAGCCCCATCCCCTTGTAGGCATTGCCAAAGGTATCCAGCAGCCGAAGCCTCACCTCCGGCTCATTCTTCAACGTCTCGTTGATGTGGGCCGCCCCCCGGTCGAGCAGATCGCGCGCGGTGGGGTTCGTGCCCTTCGCCTGGTTAGGATCCGCCAACCCAAAGGCCGTCTCCATGAAGGCCGATACCTGCTCCGCCCGGTGCAACTGCACCTCGGCTAGATCTCTCTGCTTCGCAAGCCGCCTCGCCAGCACCGCCATCGTGACGCCGAAACCCACGATCAGCAACATGACACAGACCGCGACAGCGACCCCAACCTTGTGTCTCCGGACGAACTTGCCTGTCCTGTACTTCCACGAGTCAGGCTGCGCCTCCACGGGAAATCCTTCGAGATACCGCTCGAGGTCCTCCGCAAATGCCTCCGCCGACGCATAGCGCCGTGCGGGCTCCTTCTCGAGCGCATGCAGCAGAATCTGGTCGAGATCGCGGTCCAGGTTCGGCCTCTCCGGTGGTGTCTCGCAGATCAGCTTCACCAGCTCCGCAATCCGTCCGTTCTCCACCTGAAAGG
>JAUTWX010000210.1 GCA_030838385.1 Acidobacteriaceae bacterium | reverse complement strand
CGAATCTCTACGGCGACATTGTGAGCGATCTGTGCGCGGCCTTCGTCGGCGGCCTGGGGCTGGTGCCCAGCGCAAACCTGGGCGAGACCTGCGCCATCTTCGAGGCGGTGCACGGCTCCGCGCCGGATATCGCCGGGCAGGACAAGGCGAACCCCACGGCGCTGCTGCAGTCCGCGATCCTCATGTTGCACTACATCGAAGAGACTGAAGCGGCAAACCGCATTCAGGCCGCGATGGACAAGGTGTATGCGGAGAAGTCGACGTTGACACGTGATGTGGGCGGCACCGCAGGTACGCAGGCCTTCGCCAACGCTGTACTCGCCGCGTTGTAATGAAGCGAACGCACGACCCACGAGAAAGGATCGCAATGCCATCTCTGACTCGATCGTTCGACCTGCTGGTCTCTCTGCCGCTTTGGGGCGTGCTGCTGCTGAGCAGCGGCTGCAAGCGCGCGGAGACGGGCGCAGGCACGGCTAACTCTCCTGCAACGCAGGGTCCGATAACCCAGATCGATCCAGCCACTGCAGGCAGCGTCGAGGGCACGGTACACCTCATCGGCAAGCCGCCGGAGCGCATCGAGATCGACATGGCGCAGGATCCTGCGTGCGCCATGAGTCCCTACGGCAAAAACCTCACCGAAGGCATCGTGAGCAGTGCCGGCAAGCTGGCGAACGTGTACATCTACGTGAAGGACGGCCTCGGCAACAAGGTCTACGTGGCGCCGAGTACGCCTGCAGTGCTCGACCAGAAGGGCTGCCGCTACGTGCCGCACGTGCTAGCCGCGATGGTGGGTCAGCCGATCGAGTTCCGCAACTCCGATCCCACCATGCACAACGTCCACATGCAGCCGACGGTTGGCGGCAACCAGCAGTTCGACATCTCGCAGCCACCCAACGGCGGCACCACGCAGCACACCTTTGCCAAACCGGAGCTGATGATCCCGGTGCGCTGCAACAATCATCCCTGGATGGAGGCCTTCCTCAACGTCGCGCCGAATCCATTTTTCGCGGTGAGCGGAGACGACGGCCACTTCGCCATCCATGGCCTGCCGCCCGGCACCTACACCCTGGTGGCAGTGCAGGAGCAACTCGGCCCGCAGCAGGCGACGGTCACCGTGACGACGCATGGCAGCGCGACCGCGGACTTCAGCCTCAAGACGAAGTAAGGATTAGCGGAGGCCACTGTAGATCCTTCGACTACGCGTCTGCGGCGCGGCGCTCAGGATGACGATTGAGAACGGGTGTCATCCTGAGCAAAGCGAAGGACCTGCAGTCTTACGGCAGCGCCGTCACAACTTCCCTCTCTGCCCTCGCCGCGATTCGCGATAAAATTACCGAGTCCTAACAAACAGTGAAGAGGCCGATGGCAGAGAGACTGAGGGTTGGCATACTCGGCGCGACCGGCACTGTCGGTCAGCGCTTCATCCAGATGCTGGAGGGGCACCCGTTCTTTGAGGTGGGGTGGCTCGCTGCGAGCGACCGCTCGACCGGCCGCCGCTATGAAGACGCGGTGCGCTGGAAGCTGGACACCCCCGTTCCCGCGGCGGTGCGCGACCTGCCGCTCTCGCCGGCCACTCCGGATCAGGCGCCCTCGATCCTGTTCGCCGCGCTCGACACAGACATCGCCCGCGAACTCGAGCCGCAATTTGCTGCAGCCGGCTGCGCCGTCATCTCCAACTCCAGCGCCTTCCGCATGCAGGCGGATGTACCGCTGGTCATCCCCGAGGTCAATGCAGCGCATCTATCGCTGATCGAGTTACAAGGCTGGCGGAAACACTCCGGCGGCTTCATCGTCACCAACCCGAACTGCTCCGCCATCGGACTGGTGCTCGCGCTCAAGCCGCTCGCCGATCGCTTCGGCATCGAGAGCATCTTCGTCAGCACCATGCAGGCGGTCAGCGGCGCCGGCTATCCGGGAGTGCCCTCGCTGGACATCCTCGGCAATGTCGTCCCCTTCATCAAGAATGAAGAGGAGAAGATGGAGGCCGAGACGATGAAGCTGCTCGGCACACTTGACGGCACCAGCGTTCGCCCATATGCCGTGCGCATGAGCGCCCACTGCAACCGCGTTGCCGTCGAAGATGGCCATACCGAGAGCGTCTCGATCAAGCTGCGCAGATCCGCAACGCGTGAGCAGGTGCTGGCCGCCTGGAGCGAGTTCCAGCCACTCGCGCATCATCAGCTTCCGACCGCGCCCGCGCAGCCGGTTGAATTTCTGGCCGCAGAAGATCGTCCGCAGCCACGCCTCGACCGCATGCGCGGGGCGAGCCTCTATCCAGACCGCATGCGCGGTGCCGGCATGGCCACCACGGTCGGCCGCCTGCGCCCCTGCAGCGTGCTCGACTGGAAGTTCACGGTACTCTCGCACAACACCATTCGTGGCGCGGCGGGCGCGGCGCTGCTGAACGCCGAGCTGCTGATGCAATTGGGCAAGCTCAGCGGCACACATACACGAACGGCGGCTGTC
Source organism: Acidobacteriaceae bacterium (assembly GCA_030838385.1). GTDB lineage: Bacteria > Acidobacteriota > Terriglobia > Terriglobales > Acidobacteriaceae > KBS-83. The sequence continues at coordinate 5,055 of JAUTWX010000210.1, read as the reverse complement.
ACCGCATGAAGCTCGTCGTCATGAAGTTCGGCGGCACCTCGGTCGAGGATGCTGCCGCCATCCGCCGCACCGCCGATATCGTCGCCGGCCGGGTTGCGCGCGGTCTGCAGCCGGTGGTCGTCGTGAGCGCCATGGCCCGCGTGACCGACCAGTTGCTGAATGCAGCCGCAGCCGCGGGACGCGGCGACAAGTCGGGCGCGCTCGCCGCCAGCGTTGCGATGCGTGCTCGCCACCACCAGGCCGCCGGCGAGCTGATTCCGCCGCCCGGCCTCGCGCCGATCACCACCTTCATCGACGAGCACTTCGATGCGCTGGACGAGCTGCTGCGCGGCCTTGCCGCGGTCGGCGAGGTCACGCCGCGCACCACCGACATCGTCGCCTCGTACGGCGAGCGCCTCTCCAGCTATATGGTCGCCGCTGCTTTCAGTGCGTGCGGCATCGCCGCCAGCCATGTCGATGCACGCGACTGCATCATCACCGACGCGCAGCACATGAAGGCTATCCCGCAGGATGACCTGATCGCCGCGCGCCTCCGCGAGCATGTGCAGCCACTGGCGCAGGCTGGCCGCGTCGCGGTTCTCGGCGGGTTCATCGGCTCGACTCCGGAGGGCGTCACCACCACGCTCGGCCGCGGTGGATCGGACTTCAGCGCCGCCCTGGTCGGCGGCGGTCTGCACGCTGAAGCGATCGAGATCTGGACTGACGTCAACGGCATCATGACCACCGATCCGCGCATCTGTCCGGATGCGCTGCGCGTGCGCACCATCAGCTTCGACGAAGCTTCTGAGCTAGCCTACTTCGGCGCGAAGGTGCTGCATCCCGCCACCATCCTGCCCGCCGTGGAAAAAAATATTCCCGTCCTGGTGTTGAACTCGCGCGACGCGCAGAACGAAGGCACGCGCATCACCGCCCTGGCACCGCACTGCCGCAGCCCCTTCAAGTCCATCGCGGCAAAGAAGCGGCTCACCATTATCGACATCGTCGCCAACCGCATGTTGATGTCGCACGGATACCTCAAGGCGGTTTTTGAGGTCTTCGATCGCCACAAGTGCTCCGTCGATATGGTCTCCACCTCGGAGGTCAGCGTTTCGCTCACCGTGGACTCCAACGAGCGCCTCCCGGAGATTGCCGCAGACCTGCGCAAGTTTGCGGATGTAAAGTACGAGGGGCGGAAGGCGCTGATCTGCATGGTGGGCGAAAACATCCGCGGCCAGAATGGCATTGCCGCACAGGTCTTTGGCGCGCTCACGCACATCAATCTGCGCATGATCTCGCAGGGCGCATCGGAGATCAACATGAGCTTCATGATCGAGGAAGACGATGTCGAAGAGGCGATTCGCTCGCTGCACTCCGTCTTCTTCGCCGATCCTGATCCATCCATCTTTGATCTTGAAGCACGAGCAGTGGCGCAGGCCGCAGGAGGCAAGCGATGATCTTCCTGATTCTTGGCCGGGGCAAGACGGGGTCCATCGTTGCCGATGTCGCGCATGAGCGCGGCCACGGCGTGCGCGTGATCGGTGAAGAAGAGAACCGCAACGCCTCTGCCTTAACCCCGCCGTTGCTGACCCAGGTCGATGCCGTCATCGACTTCACGACAGCGGAGGCGGTCGTTCCCAACCTGCGCGCCTGCCTTTCCAATGGCGCCAAGATCGTCGTCGGCACAACCGGCTGGTACGACCGCTTGAAAGAGATGCGTGCGCTTTGCGAGCGACGCAATGCCGGCCTGCTCTACGGCACCAACTTTTCTGTAGGCGTGCAGGTGATGCTGCGCCTGGTGCACGAGCTCGCGATCGGTACGCGCGGCTATGAGCTCTCCATCTCCGAGATCCATCACGCCAGCAAGAAGGACGCGCCCTCCGGCACCGCTCTTTCGCTGCAGCAGACGGTGCGCGAGGCCGGGCCGGAGCTCGATGCCGCCATCACCTCGCAGCGCGAGGGCGACGTCACCGGCATCCACGAGCTGCAGGCCCGCTCCGCCAACGACCTCATCACCATCCGCCATGAGGCCTTCTCCCGCCGCGGCTTTGCCGAGGGCGCGATCCGCGCCGCAGAATGGCTCTCCACCCGCACCGGCTGCTACGACTTCACCGACATCTACGCGCAACTGCAGTAGGACGGCTGAACAGCGGTTAGGGCGCTCGACGATAGACCGGCGGCAGCACTGCAACACCAAACGGGTGCGACCAAAGGGAGCACCCTCAAGAGTCGCGCCGCCGGCGCGTCCGCCCGTACGGCCAGTACCTGATATTCTCGGCTCGGTATGGAATTACGCGGCTGCGGCACGGCACTTGTCACCCCCTTTCATCCCGACACGACGATCGACACGGACGCCCTCGCCGCGCTGGTCGAGTGGCAGATCGCGAGCGGCATCCAGTTCCTGGTTGCGTGCGGCACCACTGCGGAAACTCCGTCGCTGAGCGACCGTGAAGCGCTCGACGTTATCCGGCTCGTTGTCCGCGTCACGGCGGGCCGCGTTCCCGTGCTTGCCGGATGCACGCACAACGCAACGCGCGAAGCAGTGGAGCGGGCGAAGGCGGCTGCGGCCGTGCGCGGCGTCAGCGCAATCCTCACCGCAAATCCGTACTACAACAAGCCCACGCAGGAGGGCCAGTTCCAGCACTTCCGCGCCATCGCGGAGTCGGTGCCGCTGCCGGTGGTGATATACAATATTCCCGGCCGCACCGCATGCAACCTGGAGCCGGCCACGCTGGCACGCCTGGCGCACGCCTGCCCCAACCTGTACGCGGTGAAGGAATCGAGCGGCAACCTGCAGCAGATCACCGAATTGATTCATGCATTGGACGGAACGAAGGTGCGGGTTTTAGCAGGCGACGACAACATCGCGCTCGCGGCTATCGCGGTGGGCGCGGCGGGGCTGGTCTCGGTGGCTTCGAATGAAATCCCAGCAGAGATGCAGCAGATGATCGCCGCCGCGTTGAGCAACGACTGGACTGCCGCTCGCAATCTGCAGCGCCGCTACTATCCGCTGCTGCTCGCCAACTTCTGGGAGACCAGCCCCGGCCCGGTGAAGTACGTTCTTGCGCGCATGGGACGCGTGGCTCCGGTGTGGCGGCTCCCCATGGTGCCGCCCTCGGCGCCGGTAGCAGCGCGGTTGGACGCACTCATGGAAGCGTTGCAGCTCGTGCCGCCTCTAAATAGCTGAACACCGCTTCGCAGTAGCTGAACCCCCGCTGCGCAGTGACGGAAGAGGCATCTTGGCACGCGGGCGCCGTTACACTAAGTTCATTCATGTCCGTAGAGCATCCACTTCAACAGGCAATCGAGCGCCACTTCGCCGCCGGCGCTGCCGCCATCCATGATCCTGCGGCGCTGGACGCCTTCACGGAACTGCGCACGGAGCTCAACCGCGGCCGGGTCCGTTCTGCCGAGCCCGACCCCGATGCCCCGCTTGGCTGGCGCGTCAACTCCTGGGTCAAGCGCGGCATCCTGCTCGGATTCCGCATTGGCCAGCTCACCGCGCTGGGAAATCACGATCTCTCCTTCGTCGACAAGGGCACCTTCCCCGCGCGCAGCTTCACTCCCGACGAAGGCATCCGCATCGTCGTCGGCGGCTCGTCGGTGCGCGAGGGCGCCTATCTGGCACGCGGCGTCATCTGCGTGCCGCCGATGTATGTGAACGTCGGCGCGTACGTCGACGAGGGCACGCTGGTCGATTCGCACGCGCTGGTCGGCAGTTGCGCGCAGATCGGCAAGCGGGTCCACCTCAGCGCGGCGGCGCAGATCGGCGGCGTGCTCGAGCCGGTAAATGCCAATCCAGTCATCATCGAAGACGATGTGTTGGTGGGCGGCAACTGCGGCGTCTACGAGGGCACTATCGTGCGCGAGCGCGCCGTGCTGGCCGCAGGTACCATCCTGACCCGCGGAACGCCGGTCTACGACATCGTGAACGGCGTGATCCACAAGGCCGAACCCGCCGGATCAAATGCCGAAGCAAAGCCCCTGATCATCCCGGCCGGAGCGGTGGTCGTCCCCGGCTCGCGGGCCGTCACGCGCGGCCGCGCGGCGGAATGGGGGCTCAGCCTGTACGCCCCGGTCATCGTCAAGTACCGCGACGACAAAACCGACCTCAGTGCGGCGCTCGAAGACCTGCTGCGTTAGGCCGGACGTGGTTTTCGGCCCTGCTGGCACATATTGTCCATCCAGCGCGAGCTGCCAGTTTGGTCCGCACCCCACTACCTGCTAGCATTTTCTATTCATGTCTAAAGGCAAGCTGCAAATCATACCCATTGGCGGACTCGGCGAGTTCGGAATGAACTGCATGGCCATCCGCTGGGACGAAGACATCTTCGTCATCGACGCCGGCCTCATGTTTCCGGAGAGCGACCTGCTCGGCGTCGACATCGTCGTGCCCGACATCACCTATCTCATCGAGAATCGCTCCCGCGTGCGCGGCATCGTCCTTACCCACGGCCACGAGGACCACATCGGCGGTCTTCCCTGGCTGCTGCGCGAGCTCAATGTGCCGGTCTACGCCACCGAGTTCACGCTGGCCTATGTCGAAGGCAAGCTCGAAGAGCACAAGCTGCTGGATAACGCCGTGCTGATCGAGATCGAGCCCAAGCGCAAGTTCCAGCTTGGCCCCTTTACCATCGAGCCGCTGCGCGTCACCCACAGCCTGGTCGATTGCGTCGCACTGGCCATCGAGACGCCGGTCGGCATCGTCATTCACACCGGCGACTTCAAGGTCGACCTTTCGCCGCCCGATGGCAAGGCCTTCGACCTTTCGAGCTTCGCCGAGTACGGCAAGCGCGGCGTGCTCGCCCTGCTGCAGGACTCCACCAACGTGGACCGTGCCGGCTATACGCCCAGCGAATGGGCGGTGCGCCCGCGCCTGGATGAAGTCTTCTCGCGCACCCAGCGCCGGCTCTTCTTCTCCTGCTTCTCCTCCTCCATCTTTCGTGTGCGCATTGCCCTGGAGCTGGCGCAGCAGCACGGCCGCAAGGTCGCGATCGTCGGACGGTCCATGCTTGAGTCGTCAGAGATCGCGCAGGACCTGGGCTACCTCAACATCCCGCGCGATCTCGTCATTCATCC
>JAUTWX010000205.1 GCA_030838385.1 Acidobacteriaceae bacterium | reverse complement strand
ACAGACAATGGCTCCAACTGGACCTTCATGTCGACGCTGCCGATTTCCGACATCAGCGGTATCGAATACGAAGGCGACCTGAAGCGCATCGTCATTACCTCCTGGAGCTCCACCTGGGTCATGGCCGTGAACGACTCGGACAAGAGCTGGAAGTGGTGGGACGCAGGCTGGCATGTGCGCGGCGTTCGCTCCAACGGTGGCCGTTTGCTTGCAGCGTCGCTCTACAACGGCGTCGTGATGCAGCCGTTGGGCAACGTTTCAAAGACCGGCATTGGCGTCGGTGGAACCCAGTAGAGTTTTCCCTATACTGCGAGGAGCAGAGATCCAGTCGGCGTGGCTTCTTTGACGAGACGGCCGCAAGAACGATCCTTTGACACTCGATGCTCACAGAAAAGACGCTCCCGACCTTGCGAGAGTGAGACTGCGTGCATTCGAGGCGAAGGATCTGCCTGAGCTTCTGCGGCTCGACGCGCGCTGCTTTCCGCCGCTCATCTCCTATTCGCGTGCGGAGCTGCAATATTTTGTGCGGCATCCCCGCAGCACAACGACGATCGCCGAGTCGGCGGGCCAGGTTGCGGGCTTCTGCGTGGTGGATTGGAAGCTTGAGTCCGGCCGCAAGATCGGTCACTTTATCACCATTGATGTAGCGCCGGAGCTGCGCCGCAACGGTCTGGGACGGCGGCTGATGGAGACGGGTGAGGCAAAGCTGGCGGCGATGGGCTGTGTGGCGATCACGCTCGAGGTGGCGGCCAACAACCCGGGAGCGCAAGCCTTCTACGAGCGTCTCGGATACCACCGGACGGGATGGATTCCCGGCTATTACGCGGATGGGACGAATGGGCTTGTCATGCGCAAGGCACTCGATCCGGCCGATTGAAGATCCGGCCGATTGAATCAGTGGGGCTGCGTCCTCGCCGGTGGAGGTGCAGGGATTGGAGGAGCGCCGGCTGCATGCAGAGCGTTTCTCATGGCAGCGAGGCTGCTATCTGTGGGCGGCCCGCTGACCCGACTCAGAACGTGGCCCTTGCGATCGAGGAGCAGGAGCACCACCTGCTTCTCCGATGGAATGGCGAGCCTGTGGTCGAAAGCATGTTTATCCACGTAAAGCGGTAGCGTCGTCGGCCAATGGCTACGATCCGGCGATGCACTGCGCATCGACGCATTTTGCCACCAGCGCGAGAGAAAATTCTTCTGCGAAGAGACCAGCGACGTATACGAGGTCAGCGAGGGATCGCTTGCCCGCCATCGATCGAGGATGCCGTTCCAGTTGTCGACATCCGCCTGCTGTGTCAGCTCAAAGTACAGAAGCAGGAGGTTGCGGTCGCCGTGAAGGTCCGCCGGCAAGGTGACGTGCTGCTTGCTCAGGGTATAGAAGCTGACCGTCGGAAAGACAGGAGGCTCTGCCGCGCGCACTGCCGTCACGCTGATGAGAGCGAGCAGAACCAGCCGGGCTATCAGGGAACGCATGTCTCGCCGACGTCTCGCTTGATGAAGTAGTAATAGATAACGCGGAGAAGCGCTGCTCCGCATGGTATCAGCAGGCCATGATGGTGCTGTAGTGGTTAGACGCTGCGGCGTATTATGGGTGATGTGAGCGTGTCCGGAACAATGAGGTCGCATGGCGAGTTCCGCACGGATGACGAGCGGCTTCGTCCCGTTGCAGACAAGGTGTTTGCGGGGCAGCGTCTGAGCTTCGAGGATGGGCTGACGCTCTATCGCAGCACGGATATACTCGCGGTGGGTTGGCTGGCCAACTGGGTACGCGAATCGCTGCATGGCGACATCACCTACTTCAATGTGAATCGGCACATCAATCCGACAAATGTCTGCGTCGCTGCGTGTCGGCTGTGCGCCTTTGGCCGCAAGAAGGACGATGCCGGCGCATACACCATGGCGCTCGAAGAGGCGTGGACCGCCGCGGCGACCGGCCTTCACGAGGCGGTCACCGAGTTTCACATCGTCGGCGGCCTGCATCCGGATCTGCCGCTCGAATACTTCCTCGATCTGGTCCGCGGACTCAAAGAGCGCTTCCCGAAGGTGCATGTGAAGGCCTTCACCATGGTCGAGGTTTCGTTCCTGGCTCGGCGCGCGAAGATTTCGATTCCCGAAGTGCTGGTGAAGCTCAAGGATGCGGGTGTCGACTCCATGCCGGGCGGCGGCGCGGAGATCTTCTCCGATCGCGTGCGCCACATTATCTGCGACCACAAGATCGATGGCGGGGAATGGCTGGAGACGGCGCGCGCCGCGCACAAGCTGGGTTTGCGCTCGAACGCGACGATGCTGTATGGCCACGTGGAGAACGATGAAGATCGCGTGGATCACATGCTGCGGCTGCGCGAGGTGCAGGATGATACCGGTGGCTTCCAGACCTTTATTCCGCTCGCGTTTCATCCGGACAACACGGTGCTGCAACATCTGCCGCGCACCACGGGTCTGACCGATCTACGGCAGATCGCCGTGGGTCGCCTGCTGCTGGACAACTTCGCGCACATCAAGGCGTACTGGCAGATGATGACCGCGGGCATCGCTCAGGTCGCGCTGCGCTTTGGGGCGGACGATATCGACGGCACGGTGATCGAAGAGAAGATCTACCACGATGCAGGCGCGAGCACGCCGCAGGGCATGCGCCGCAGCGATCTGATACGGCTCATCCGCGAGGCTGGCCGCGAGCCGTTTGAGCGCGACACGCTCTATCGGCCCGTGATCCGCACGGAAGAGAGCTTTACCGTCGCTGTCTGAGAGAAGACGAGCAGACAAACTCAGACAACTGTTCCTTCTGCTCTCGTCTGCTTCCGTCTGTAGTGGTCTGCTGTTGTCTTGCGATCATGCGGCCGTATCGGCTAAGGGTGCCGAAGCTCGAGGCGGGCGTGCTTTTTCCGCATGCTTTCGACGCACCTGGCGTTGCGCCACGTAGAGAAGACCGATGAACGTTGCAACCAGCAATGAAAGCGCGTAGATGCCGTGGAGTTCGGGCACCTCACCGTAGAGCAGCGCGAGTCCTACGAAGACGAAGAGCAGGTGCGCACAGAAGACTTCAATCGAAGCCCGGCCCAGGGTGATGAACGGCTCGCGTGAGATGAGCCAGCGCACCGCGCCGCGCAAGCTGTACAGCACGCAGACAAAGGCGATGATATTCAATACGCGCAGCGGGCCGAGCTGCCATTTGTCCAGCAACAGTCCCAGGCTATCCTGCGTCAGTCGCGTACCCCACCAGGCGTGCCGCACGCCCACGAAGAAGAGGCAAACGGCGCCGGCAAGCCCGATAGCCCACTTGGGAAGACCATGCAGCGGCAGTTCGCCTTCCACCGAACGGGCGCCCATCCACATGCCCATGATCCAGATCCATTGCCAGGCGAAGAGATTGAAGGCGCCCCACTCCTGCAGGGGAATGGGCAGATGCGTGACGCTCACCACATAATGCTGGACGAAAGCGCGCAAGCCGAACTGAGCCAGCAGCCAGAGGATGGTGCTTCCGATGATGACGGGACGCCAGCTTCGCTTTACAGCAATCGAAAACGCGAACGGGGACGCCAGCAGGAAGATGACGTAGATGGGAAGGATGTCGAGCAGGGGCGGGCAGTAGATCAGCAAAAGCGAGCCCACGATGGCGACTGCCGGATGTGCGAGGTAGAAGTCCAGCAGATGCTCGAGCGCGGCATGGTGGCGATAGACCGCGAACGCGGCGGCGAAGGTGAAGGCGAGCAACAGCAGCGAGACGTGGTATGCATAGACGCGAAGCGCGCGCTTCCACAGCTTGCCACGCAGGCGGCCGGTATTTTCCATCGCCTGCCGCATGTAGACGCGCCCCACCAGCAGCGCGGAGAGGAAAACGAAGCCCTCTGCCGAAGAGACAAAGCCGAACGGCTGATTGACCAGATCGCTCAACCGCGTGGGCAGATGAGTCAAGGTCATCCACACCAAAAACAGGCCGCGCAGCGCATCGAACTCCGGCTTGCGCGGGAGCTGCATGCTCTTTACGACAGCGACGGATTTGGTCTTCAGCGTCAAGAGAAACACTGCCCCCTTAGGAGCTTAGACGACATTCGGGGGAGCAAGTTGCTATCTAAATCTAGCGCGATCCTGAGGCAAATTCCTGCATCGCCTATGGGATAGACGCATCGTTCCGATTTAGTACGCGGCGATGCCCGTGATGGCCTGGCCGATGATCAGCGTATGGATGTCCTGGGTGCCCTCGTATGTCTTGACCGATTCGAGGTTCATCATGTGGCGCATAACAGGATAGTCATCGCTGATGCCGTTGGCGCCCAACACATCGCGGGCCATGCGCGCGCACTCCAGCGCAATCGCAACGTTATTCCGCTTGGCCATGGAGATGTGTTCATGGCCGACCTTGCCTGCATCCTTCAATCGGCCCACCTGCAATGAGAGCAACTGGCCCTTGGTGATTTCCGTGATCATCCATGCGAGCTTCTCCTGCACCAATTGATGGCTGGCGATGGGCTGGTCGCGGAACTGCTTGCGCATCAGCGAGTATTGCAGCGCAGTGTCATAGCAGGACATAGCCGCGCCCAGCGCGCCCCAGCCGATGCCATAGCGCGCCTGGTTCAGGCACATCAGCGGCGACTTCAGTCCACCCGAACCGGGCAGCACCGCCGAAGCGGGCAGCCGCACATCCTGCAACGAAAGTCCCGATGTAACAGAAGCGCGAAGCGACCATTTTCCGTGAACATCGAAGGCGCGGAAGCCCGGCGTTTTGGCTGGCACCAGGAAGCCGCGCACGCGGTCGTCCTCGTCTGTCACCTTAGCCCAGATCACCGCGACATCCGCAATGGAGCCGGAGGTGATCCACATCTTTTCGCCATTCAGGATGTAGTCCGTGCCGTCACGTTTCGCGCGGGTGCGCATGCCACCCGGATTGGAGCCGAAGTCCGGTTCCGTCAAGCCGAAGCAGCCCAGCTTTTCGCCCTTGGCCATGGCGGGGAGCCACTCATCCTTCTGCTCGTCGGAGCCGAAGGTGTAGATGGGGTACATCACGAGCGCCGATTGCACGCTGACAAAGGAGCGGATGCCGGAGTCGCCGCGCTCCATCTCCTGCGTCACCAGTCCGTATTCGACATTGGACATGCCGGCGCAGCCATAGCCATGCAGATTGGCGCCAAAGAAACCCATCTCGCCCATCGGCTTCACCAGCTCACGCGGGAAGCGGCCCTCGCGGTTGCACTCTTCGATGATGGGGATCAGGTTGTCTTCAATAAAGCGGCGAGCGGTTTCGCGAACCATTCGCTCATCCTCGGAAAGCATGGCGTCGAAGCCGATGAAGTCGACGTTTTTGAACTTGAAAGCCATTGCGCGCTACGTCCTTTACAGCAGATCTGCAAACCCTAAAGGGTAGCAGAGCCGGCAAGCGGCAGACGATCCGGGTTCGCGGCGTTACCTTCGCGCACGCTTTCCTTGAGCGCGATGCCGGTCTTCTGCAGGGTGCGCGCGCCATCCAGGTAACGGAGGAGCCGGAGGGCTGCCGCTTCGGGGGCGACGCCGCCATCGTGGATGTTGGAGAGACAGTTGCGGTCGGCATCCGTGCCCTGTGCGAGGGCGGCGAGCTGCGTCGTGATATGTGCAAGGACGCAGGTCTGGGTGGGAATGTTGTAGCGCTCGCGCACCGAATCGATAAGCCGGAGCAGCCGTCCGGTGCTGCGACATCGTCAGCCGCAGGATTGATGCCAATCACAGCGTCGCCTGAACCGAGCAGCAACCCATCCACTATGGAGGCGGCAATGCCCATCGGGTCATCCGTCGGGTGGTTGGGCTGCAGCCGTGTCGAGAGCCTTCCGGCAAGACCAACCGTTGTGCGGAAGCGCGTAATGACGCGAATCTTGCGGGCGACTGCGACAAGATCCTGCACGCGCATCAGTTTGGAGACGGCTGCAGCCATCTCCGGTATCAGGCCGGGCGCAAGCTCGGCGAGCGTCTCCGCAGTGCTCTCATCCGAGAGCAATGCGTTGCGGAACTCGCCCACCGTAAGGCTCGCGATGGGCACGAATGCGGCCGCATCGTGACTGTCAAAAATCAGTCGTGTGACCTCATCCGTCTCGTATGGGATGAGCGGCTCTTCGAGAAAGACGGCGAGCGGAAGGTCGGCTAACGTCATTTGCGCCGCAACCCGCTCGACGGCAGAGCGCGCCGCAATACCCGCAAGTTCGTCACCAGAGCGCGATGGCGTAGCCTTCGCCAGCAGATCCTTCAGGCTGTCGAAGGTATAGGTCGTTCCGTTAACGATGTGCCGCAGCAGCACGGGAAGGCGCCTCGCGCAGAACGTCAGGGTGAAGAAAGTCTACCAATGATAGGTTGCTGCGCCCGGTAGCCGACGCGCTATTCGTATCGCAAGGCGCTCTGCGGATCGACGCGGGCCGCACGCTTGGCGGGAATCCAGCAGGCCAGAAGCGCGATCGCCATCAGGAAGCATGGGACCGTCAGGAAGGTCACGACATCGTGCGGGCGAACCCCATAGAGGAAGCTGCTGGAGAACTTCGCCAGCACCAGCGCCGCAGGCAGGCCGAGACCCACGGCGATTGCCGTGAGCAGCATGCCCTGGCGCACGATCAGCCGCTGCACAGCGCCAATTTGCGCGCCAAGCGCGATGCGGATGCCAATCTCCCGCGTGCGCCGGCTGACCGAATAGCTCATGATGCCGTAGAGGCCGATCACGGCGAGCACCAAGCCGGTAATGCCGAAGACGCCGAACAGCGTGCCGCCGAGGCGTGGAAGGAAGAGCGCGCTGTGGAGATGCTCCTCGATCGTCTCGGCGTTATATACCGCCATCGCTGGGTCGAGAGCATGGATCTGGCTACGGACCTGGTTCGCGACTGCCGCGGAGTCGCCTTGATAGCGGACGATGAGCTCATAACCAAGGAAGGATGGATCGCTGCCGGTGGTCTGCGCAAGCGAACGGAAGAGGATGGGCCGCGTGTGCTCGCCGATGGTGCGCGACTTGATGTTTTTGACTACACCGATGATCTGGTAGTCGACACCGGCGCCGCTGACATGACGGCCGATGGGGTTTTGTCCGTGGAAGATCTGCGCGACGAATGCCTGATTGACAACGCCGACCTTCTGCCCGGCGGCAGACTCCTGTGCGAAGTCGCGACCGAGGATTCGGGGAATGCCCAGAGTCTCGAAGTAGCCGGGCGTAGCCATGAAGAGATCGACGATCGGAATCGGTTCCTCTGCCGGGCGTCCCACGAGAGAAAAGCCGTCGCTGCGATTCCCGCCGTAAAGAGGAACGGAGTCGGTAGCCGCAACTGACAAGACTCCTGGCAAAGCTGCCACTCGTTCCCTCAGTTGCGTAAGGAAGTGCGTCGTTCTCTCCGGGGTGTAGCCGTGCACGCGCGGATCGACCGACATCATGAGCAGGCCTCGAGAGCGGAAGCCAATGTCGATGCTCGATGCATTCTGCAGGCTGCGCAGGAGCAATCCGGTGCCGCAGAGCAAGACAAGGGACATAGCGATCTGGGCCACGACCAGGATGCTGCGCAGATTCATTCGACGACCGGGGCGAGCCATTGCGTCCTCGCCCTTGAGAGCGCTGATAAGGACCGGACGCGAAGCGATCCATGCCGGAACGAGGCCGAGAAACAGCCCAGTCGCCACGCTGAGGGCGAAGGTGTAGAGCAGGACACGCCAGTCCACGGCAACGCTGACATCGAGCGGCACAGGTGCGGGAATACGGAAGGCAGAGAGAGCGCCGGTTGCCCAGAGAGCCAGCAGGATGCCGACGAGACCGCCTCCCAGCGCCATCAGGACGCTTTCCATGAGCATCTGGCGCAGCAATTTTGTGCGAGCAGCGCCAAGCGCGAGACGGATGGCCATTTCCCGCTGACGTGCCACGCCTTTGGCGAGCAGGAGATTGGCGACGTTCGCGCACGCGATGCAGAGCACGAGCAGGACAGCAACGGAGAGGATTCCAAGGAACATCAGAATCTTGGAGTGATCACGGCCAGGCGGCAGGGAACCGGCCTGCGCCAGAAGGAATCCGCCGCCCTTGTCGGTCTTCGGATAGGCGGTAGCGTAGTGGCCCGCCAGCGTGTGCAGTTCCGCCGCAGCCTGCGATGTGGTGACGCCCGATTTGAGGCGGCCGATCACGGCGAGCCAATGATTCCCGCGATCGACGTCTGTGTCCACTTTCCCGATGTTGCCGAGCGGAGCAAGCTGGGCGACATTGCCGAGGGGTACCCAGAACTCCGGATCGAGGATGAGGTCGAGCCCGTGGAAGCCGGGTGGGGCGACACCAACCACGGTGTATGGGTGGCCGGAGAGCGTGATGGGTTTGCCGATGATGTTGGGGTCGGAGGCGAAGTGGCGCTGCCAAAGGCGATGGCCGAGGACGATAACCGGCTGATGTTCTTCCGACGGCAGAAATCCGCGGCCGAAGGTCATGCCGAGGCGCGCGACGTCGAAGTAATTCGCGGTTGCCGCCTGTCCCCAGACGCGCTCGGGCTCGCCTTTCCCGCCGATGGATGCGGGGACCAGCTCATCATAGGCAGCGACGCCAGAAAGGGACCTGGCCTGATCGCGCACATCGATGTAGGTCGGCATGGAGAAGCCGTTGCAGCATTCCTCTCCATCGTGGGTGGTACGCAGGGACAGAAGCGTCGCGGGATCGCCGACTGGTGCGGGGCGCAGCACGAAACGGCTGACGATGGAGAAGATGGTGGCGTTGGTGGCGATGCCAATTCCGATGGAAAGCATCACTGCCAGCACAAAGCCCGGCGACGCCGAAAGCCGCCGGAGAGTGTAGGAAAACTCCTGCCGCAGAGCCGCCATGTTGTCACCCGCCGATTCGATTGAATCTACGGACCCGCGCCGGAATAGTTCCCCGAATTCAGGAAATCGAGTCAAGGTGTTCGGCACTCTCGCCGGCTTCCTTGCAAAGGCCGGCGGGCGCAACTGCGCTATACTGCGTTCCCCGTCCCCTCTTGCTATCAGGAGATTTCGCATGAAGCGACTTTGCCTCGCCGTCATTCTCAGTGTGTCCGTGCAACTGACGGCACAGAGCCATCCGTCCGCAGCCCAGTCATCGAACCCCAAGGTCAGGGCAATCACCGCCTTCGTGCGGCTGGATCAGGCCAACTATCAAAAGCAGATTGGCGATGTCATAGCCGTGCTGGACAAGGCGAAGGCCGAATTTACAGCTTCAGGGTATGAAGTGGAGACGATACGGATCACTACGCAACCGTTGGCGGAGCTGGTTGCAGGCATGCCTGAAGGCAAGGCCCTCGAGTTTCTGCGCGACCTCGACAAGCTCTCGGTAAAGGACAACTTCGTGCCGAACGTTGGGCCGGCGATGATGCACGACAGCGATGATCCAGCGACCATGCACTTGCTGGAACGCGCGCTATCCACGCTGCCGAACATCGAGGCCAGCACGATCATTGCTGACGAGAGCGGCATTCACCGGAAGACCATCGATCGCACGGCCGAGCTGGTGCGATACGTAAGCGAGCACAGTCCGCATAGTCAGGGCACGTTCAACTTCACGGCGACTGCCATGTTGAAGCCGCTATCACCGTTCTTTCCCGGCTCGTATCACACCGGCGCCGGCAAGCAGTTCGCCATCGGTTTTGAAGGTGCCAACGTGGTTCGCGACGTCTTTGTCAAAGACAAAGGGAATGCCGAAGCCGCAACCGCCGACCTGACTGCTGCGCTCACGAAGCATGCAGCGGTGGCCGATGCGGTGGGCCGGAAGGTCGCTGCAGAGACGGGCTGGACCTATGCCGGCGTCGATCCGACTCCGGCCCCGCTCGGCGAGGTATCGATCGGCGCGGCTATTGAAGCCTTTACCGGCGTGAGGTTTGGTTCCAGCGGAACCCTCACCGCGGCCCGAATTATCACTGCCGCCGTAAAGGCAGTGCCGCAGAAGCAGATTGGCTATTCCGGACTGATGGTGCCGGTGATGGAGGACAAGCTGCTTGCGCAGCGCTGGGCCGAGGGCACATACAACATCGACTCGCTGCTGGCGTACTCGTCTGTCTGCGGAACCGGCCTGGATACGATTCCTTTACCGGGTGATATCAGTCTCGATCAGATGGAGCGTATCTATTCCGACGTGGCGTCGCTTGCAACCAAATGGAACAAACCATTATCGGCCCGGCTGCAGCCGATTCCCGGCAAGAAGGCTGGGGACCGCACCGAATTTGAAGATCCCTATCTCTTCAACACCACGCTGCACGCATTGCCCTGATCTGCGCCGGCTACATCACCCCTTCATCGGCGGAGGGTCCGTACAGGGCCGGCACTGCGGCTTCATTCAGCCGCAGATACACGGTCAACTGTCCGCGGTGGTGAGCCAGGTGGCTGAACACGGCGTCGGAGATCATGACGTAACGAGCGCCTTCCGACAGCACACGATTGCCGGAGATCAGCCGCCAGCGGTCATGCAGGTGCTTCTCATCGGTGCCTTCCAGGGCGCGCTTCGCCTTGGCGGAGCCGTCGGTCAGTAGCTGCAGGAGCTCCCCACGCGTATCCACCGCTCGCGCGCGGAACTTTTCGCTGGCCGGGTCCTCGAAGTTCAGCTCGTCGCCTTCGATCATGAAGGCCACCCATCCCGGCATGGAGGCCACCAATGCAGCCAAGTAGCCCAGCGCCATCGACTTCGGGTGCGGCTTCCAATCGTTATGCCCTTCGGGCACGCGCTCAATCGCCTTGCGGGTCAGCGTGGTTTCCTGCTCCAACTGCATCAGGAAGTAATCCTTGAGTTCCATGTGTCTCTCCTCCGAAGCGGCTCTGCTTACAAGGAAGAGAATAAGAATTCATTTATGACAAGCGATGTCATATTTAAAAAATAAAATGAGAGGAACGAGGTGACGTTCTGAAGTCCGACCGGCTGCTCTCCGCGCTTCTGCTGTTGCAGGCCCATGGCCGCATGACCGGCCGTGCGCTTGCCGAGCGTCTGGAGGTATCCCAGAGAACGATGCATCGCGACATGGAGGCGCTGAGCGCCGCAGGAGTGCCGGTAACGGCGCTGCGCGGAGCGCAAGGTGGCTGGCAACTGGAGAAAGGCTGGCGAACCCAGGTTCCGGGTCTCGATGCTTCGGAATTGCGCGCGCTGCTGATGGCGCAGCCGCGCGCATTGAGTGAGCCACGCCTGGCAGCGGCGGCGGAGCGTGCACTGGGAAAGTTGATGGCGTCCTTGCCGGGAAATATGCGGGAGCAGGCGGTCGCCATGCGGGAGCGGCTGCACGTGGATGCGAACGACTGGCGGCCGGTGAGCGAAGATCTCTCCATGCTGCCGGCGGTGCAGGATGCAGTGGCGCGCGACTGCCGGCTTAGCTTTGACTACACGCGCGCCGATGGCGAGCGCGGTCCGCGCGTGGTCGATCCACTGGGGCTGGTGGTGAAGGGGATGACCTGGTACCTGGTAGCACGCACGCCGCGCGGCATGCGCACTTATCGTGTCTCGCGCATGCGGGCGGTCACGCCGCTTGCGGTTTCCTTTCAACGGCCGGCGCGATTCGATCTGGCGAGGCATTGGAAGAGATCCGTCAGCGAGCTCGAAGCCCAGCGGCGGCGCTACGATGCCACACTGCTGTTGTCTCCGCAGGCTTCGGAATCGCTGATTCGCTGGTGTGTCGCAACCCCGGCTGCTACTGCTGTTCCCAAGGATGCGCCGGTAGGATGGACGGCAATGCGGGTGGACTTTGAAAGCGAAGAGCAAGCACTCTTTTTGACCCTGGGGCTCGGTGCGCGCGTCCGCGTGATGGCGCCGGCGGCGTTGCGGGATCGAGTCGCGGCTGAATTGCGGGTGATGTCGTATGCGGCGCATGGATAACGTCACCTACGCAGTGACGTGATCAGCCCTTTGAAGATTTCGCCTCGGCAACGCGGAGTGCCTCCTCGACAGCCTTCTGGGTGCGCCTCTCTCGTGCCTCCGGGCTCTGGTAGTAGAAGATGCCCAGCAGATGCCCGCGCCGCTGCACCGGCGTCATCGCTTCCCAGCCGGCACGCGCCTGCGGGGCGCGGCGAAAGGCCAGTTGCAGAATCGGCGGCAGGATCTGCTCGCCTTCCATTGCCAGCATCATGCGCTCCGCCATCTGCTCCGCCTGCCGCCGGCGTGCCTCCGGACTCTGGGGCTTACGTACGGCATCGCCGATGTATTTCCGGATCGAATAGCTCAACGCCTCAAACCATCGCGCGAGTGCACGGTCCTGCTTCAGCAGCTTTGCCAGCTCCGGGGGCACGGCCGCGCTGCGTTCTTCCAGATCAGGCTCGAGGGTGAACTCGGCCATCTCCCCGGCATAGGCCTGCGCACCTTTCTGCATGGTCTTGTTTACCAGCACCACGTAGCCCTTTTCCGCCGAGCCAAACAGCGAAGTGCGAAACGCGAAGCCATTGATGGTGCCCTTCACCCGCATGCGATTGCGCGTCTTCCACACCTTCGCAGGTACGAAAGGGACGTGCGCGATGACCCACTTCAGATTTGTGCCGTCCGGAATCAGCAGGGAACGGAAGCGCTGCCGCGTGCTCATGCGCGCTAGCGTAGCACGCGGCCACTCACAACGGATGGGCCGACGAGCCACCTTCGCCGTGCCTCAAGAAGAGAGCCGTTCAGCGGCTCACCGTGAGCCTGACCGAAACCGTCACCGAGACATCCTGTTCGCCGGCTTCCGTGCCCATGGGCGCCCCTTGCGGTGTCGCCGCCATCGCTTGCATGCGCATCATCGGCATGGGTCGAATGATTCCGCTCGGCTCAACGTTCACCTCGCGGACGCCGATCACGTGCGTGCCTGCTGCTTCGGCGACAGCGTCTCCCTGGGCAACGGCGGTGCGGGTAGCCTCCTGCGCCAGCTCTTTGCGGACCTTGTCCTGCTCTTCTTCCTTCGGCGCATAGCTGGTCTGCTGAATGGTATTCGCGCCGTGCTCCAGCACTCCGGAGAGGATCGCGCCAACTTTCTCCGGCGTGGTGCGGAAGCTGACGGTCGTGCTTCCGGTGTAGCCCACGATCTTCTGCTGGCCGCTCTTTTCTTCGTGCGTCTGCGGCTGGAAGGAGACCTGGTCTGTGGCCAGCCGCTCCGCACCTTGCCCGCGCAGCCATTCGAGCAGCGTCTGCGAACGCTGTGCAAGATCACGGGAAACCGATGCCGCGTCCGCACCCTGCGTCTGTATGCCTACGGACACATCCGCAACATTGTTCGGAATGCGGCGGTGCGCGGTGGCGCTGGTCGAGACGATGCCGGCATTCACCGGCAACGTCAGCTCGTTGCCCTGCTGTGCGCGAGCGAGTTGGGCCGGCAGCACAGCAAGCGAAAAGAGGAGCAGGGCGGAGAGCATGGCAGAGTGTCTACGATTCATGCTGGGCTTCATGCTTGGCACTTTACCCCATTCGGTCGATTTTGAACTGAACATCCGGCAATCGGCTGCGAGCGCAGGGACGACGCCACCAGCGAGCTTCGGGAACTTGCCATGGAACCCGGCAGACTCGTGCAAAAGTGCATCTGCGTTAGGATGGGCGGCATGGCTCGCATCTCTCGTCGCGTGATTCTGGCCGCAGCGCCTCTTCTTCCATTGGCTCCTTTCATCGCCCGCTCCTTGTTTGGACAGCACCGAGGTGCACGCAAAGCGCAGCTCTACATGGGCACCTACACACATGACATCGGTCCGGGTGGCCAGGCGGACGGCATCTACCTGGCAGAGTGGGATGCTGCCGCGGGCGCGCTCGGGCCGGTCGGTCTCGCGATGAAAACGACGAACCCGTCGTTCCTGGCTGTGCCGCCCAGCGGCGATGCGCTCTATGCAGTGAACGAAAACGAGGACGATCCGCAACCGGGGGGCGGCAAGGGCGGCTCGGTTACTGCGTTTCGTCGCGATCGGGCGACCGGCAGTCTCACTCAGCAGAACGTCAAGCCGTCCGGCGGTAGCGGTCCGTGCCATATCGTCGTCGATCGCAGGAATCGGGCGGTCTTCGTGGCGAATTACAGTAGCGGCTCTCTGACATCCTTCCGCGTGACGCCGCAGGGAATCGAAGGGCCGGTTTTTCAATTCAACTCTCACGGCAGCGGTCCGAACAAAGAGCGGCAAGCGGGCCCGCATATTCACTGCGTCACCCTCTCTCCCGATGAGCGCTTTCTGCTGGTCAATGATCTCGGCACGGACCATATCTGGATCTTCCATGTCGATCTGAAGACAGCGGAACTCAAGGAGACTGGAGCACCGTGGCAGGCGAAGCCGGGCTCCGGGCCGCGCCACACGCACTTTCATCCCAGTGGCAAGTGGGTCTACTCCATCAACGAGATGGCCTCAACTGTCGACGTGCTGGCATGGGATGCGAAGAACGGGATTCTCAGATCGCTTACTGAGGTGGCGCTGCGCGATCCTGCTTTTACCGGAGAGAGCAACGCTGCGGAGCTGGCGATCGACCGGATGGGCCGCTTTCTATATGCCTCCAACCGCGGGGAAGATGTGCTGGTGGTCTTCGCTATCGATGCAGCAAGCGGAGCGCTCACCTTTGTGCAGCGCGTGGGATGCGGCGGCAAGAATCCGCGGGACTTTTCGCTCGATCCATCGGAGAGGTGGCTTGTCGCGGCCAATCAGGATACACAGAATGTCGTGGTGTTCGAGCGCGATCCGCACACTGGCAAGCTGACCCAGACCGATCGAAGCGCTCACGTGGGCGCGCCGGTCGGGGTGTTGTTTGTATAGCGTCTAAGTCAGATATTCCTTGAGGAACGGATCGTCCGAGTGCACCAGGTCGTGGGTCGATCCGTCAAAGATCAGCCGGCCCTCGTGCAACACCATGAAGCTGGTGTCGCGGTCCGCCTCGCCCGTGGCCAGGGCCACCATCGTGTTCCGGTCGCGATCGAAGTAGTGCGTCGCCAGCATGAAGGCGTCCTGCAGCCGATGTGTGATGAGGATAGAGCTGGTGTGATAGACGTCGCGCTGCTTCATGATCAGCGCAATGATGTTGGTGGAAGTAATGGGATCGAGGCCGCCGGTGGGCGAATCGTAGAGCAGCAGGCTGGGCTTGGCAATGATGGCGCGCGCAATAGCGACGCGGCGCCGCATCCCGCCGGAGAGCTGCGATGGAAACTTCTCCATCGTTCCTTCCAGTTCCACGAATTTCAGCGCCTCTTCCACCCGCTGATCGATCTCGTCGTCGGGCACATGGTGCTCCATCAATTGGAAGCCGACGTTGTCGCGGATATTCATGGAGTCGAACAGTGCGCCCTCCTGGAAGACCATGCCTACCGCTGAGCGCAGTTCGAATATTTCTTTTTCCTGCATCGCGGTGATCTCATGACCAAAGACGAAGATGCGTCCGCTGTCAGGACGGATGAGGCCGTTCGCCAATTTCAGCAGCACACTCTTGCCGCCGCCCGCAGGGCCCAGCAGCAGGCGGGTGTCCCCGTGCTTTACCTGAAACGAGATGCTTTTGAGGACCTCGTTGCGGTCAAAGGCGATCGAGACGTCCTCGAAGACAACGGGCAGTGCGCCCGCCTTGGGCTGAAAGCGGCTGGCCGTGGGTTCCTGGAGGGCAGCGGGCATTCGCTCAGCGTCCGAAGATACCGATCATGAAGCGGCTGATGATGAAGTCGATGACGATGATGAGCACCGACGCCCAAACCACTGCCTGCGTGGTAGACCGGCCAACGCCCTGCGTACCGCCGCGCGTGGACATGCCGAAGTAGCAGCCGATGGAGGCGATGATGAAGCCGAAGAAGACGGGCTTGACCAGCCCCTGGAGGACATCGGGGTATTGCAAAGACTGGTATGCGGTGTGGAAGTACTGCGAACCGCTCTGCCCCAGCAGATACACGGCGACAAATGCGCCGCCCAGCGTACCCACCGTGTCCGAGATGATGGTGAGGAAGAAGTTCATGATCACGGTGGCGACCATACGCGGCACCACCAGCTTCTTCATGGGGTCGGTGCCCAGAGCGCGCATGGCGTCGATCTGCTCTGTAACCACCATCGAACCCAGCTCCGATGCCATGCCCGAAGCATTGCGGCCGGAGATCATCAGCGAGGTCAGGACTGGCCCCAACTCCTTGATCATCGAGAGCGACACGAGAGTTCCGGTGAGAGCGGTCGCGCCAAAGGTCGCCAGTGACGAGGACGACTGCAGCGCCAGCACCGCGCCGGTGAAGAAGCCGGTAAGGATGACAATCGGGATGGAGCCAACACCGATGATGTCGGCCTGAGTAAAGATGTCGTTGACATAGCGTGGACGGCGGAAGAGGTTTGAAATCGCCAGGCCGGAGAGAGTTGCGTAATCCTGTACGGATCGGACGCTTTTCTTGGCAAAGCCATCCAGCGTAGCGAAGGGCATGGGTGAATTGTAACGGCAGACAGCATCATCATGGCCGGCGTGTGCAGGTGTGGCGCGAAACAGTGGTTTGCAGCCCCGTTCTTGCGGTGTACCATCGTGGCTCTATTCGCGGTACCGCCCGAGAGGAGCCGACCATGGCAGCGATCTACGACTTGAAACACGGGGCCAATGGGGAGAAGTACCGCTTCAATTTGAAGGCTGCAAACGGAGAAGTGGTGCTGGTGAGTGAGAGCTACGAGAGCAAGGAGAACGCGCTCAATTGCATCGAGTCGGTGAAGGAAAATGCGCGACACGACGACCGCTTCGAGCGGAAGAACTCGAAACGATCCGAGCCTTATTTTGTGCTGAAGGCCGCAAACGGCCAGATCATCGGTTTCAGCGAGATGTATTCCTCCGAAGCGGCGTGCGAAAACGGCATCGCTTCGGTGAAGAAGAATGGCCCGCTCGCGCAACTCCGCGATCACACGACGCATTAGCCTGTCGAATCTGAGGCCGGCATTTTCGCTAACAAGCGGCTGTGAGGTGCCGCTTACTCCTTGATCTTCTTGCGTATCTCGATGTTCAGCCGCTTGATCTTCTGATTCAGGGTGGAGAGCGGAATGCGGAACTGCTCGGCCGCCTCGGTCTGGTTCCAGTTGGATCGTTCGAGCTTGTCGATGATGATGCGGCGCTCGATGTCCTCGAGAATGTCGAAGAGCGACGAATTCGCATCGTGTTCCAGCAGAGAAGCCGAGTAAGAGCGGCCCGTGAGCTCCCCGGGAAGCACGTCAAGTGCGATCACGGGAGTGGGCGAGAGTGCTATACCGCGTGCAATGACGTGCTCCAGCTCGCGGACATTGCCCGGCCATTCGTAGTCCATCATCGCTCGCATGACCTCCGGCGCCAGCCGTCGCGTTTCGAGCTGATTTTCTTCCGAGAAGTGATGGAGGAAATGGGCTGCCAGCAGCGGGATGTCCTCGCGGCGGGCGCGCAGCGGCGGCAGATCGATGGTGACCACGTTGAGCCGGTAGTAGAGGTCCTCGCGGAAGCGTCCGTCGCGCACCGCCTGTTTCAGGTTGCTGTTTGTAGCGGCCAGGATGCGGACATCGACCTGCACCTCCTGCACCGAGCCCAGCGGACGGAAGCGGCGGTCCTGCAGCACGCGCAGAATCTTCGCCTGTGTCTCCAGCCCCATGGTGCCGATCTCATCCAGGAAGAGCGTGCCGCCGTTGGCGATCTCGAAGAGGCCCTTCTGCGCTGCGTGTGCAGAGGTGAATGCGCCTTTTACGTGGCCGAAGAGCTGCGACTCCAGCAGCTCCGTCGGCAGCGCGCCGGTGTTGATGGGCACGAATGGCTTGTCGCGGCGCGGCGAGTTGGAATGAATGGCCTTGGCGATCACATCCTTGCCGGTGCCAGTCTCGCCCTGGATCAGGACCGTAAAGCGGGACGGCGCCACCTGGGCCACCAGGTCCAGGATGCGGAGCATCGGCTCGCTCTTGCCCACGATGTTTTCGAAGGTGTAGCGCTGCTTCAGCGCGCGCTTGAGCTGGACGTTCTCCTCTTCGGTGCGGTGCTGCGCAATGGCGGCGCGGATGTCCGCCAGGAGCTTTTCGTTCTCCCACGGCTTCTGGACAAAATTGCGCGCGCCGGCGCGGATGGCGTCCACGACGTTGGTCACGGTGCCGTAAGCCGTGATCATGATGACCGGCAATTGTGGATGGCGGTCCAGGATGCGCGGCAGCAGGTCAATGCCGTTTTCGCCCGGCAAGGCAAGATCGAGCAACACCAGGTCGTAGGGCTGGCGCTCCAGCTCGTCCAGGCCCTTGACGCCGTCCGGTGCGGCGCCGACGCTGTAGCCTTCCAGCATCAGTAGAGTTTCGAGCGATTCACGGATAGCCGCTTCGTCATCGATGATGAGGATGCGGGCCGTCTGGGTATCGCCGGCCGCCGCGCGCGGGGCCAGCAGCGTAGTGCCTTCAGACATGCAGTGCTTTCCTTACTGCGGGAAATTCGAGACGGAACGTCGTGCCGTGTCCAACCGCACTCTCTACCTGGATGCGGCCTGCGTGCTCCTGGATGATGCCGTAGGTCACTGCCAGACCAAGTCCGGTGCCGCGGCGCTGTCCTTCCGACGGCGCGTTCTTGGTGGTGAAGAACGGATCGTAGATGCGCTGCATGTGCTCCGGCGCGATACCCGCCCCGGTATCAGCGATGAGTACGCCAACGCGGCCATTCACTTCGGTTGCTACCTGGAGCGATCCACCGGCGGTCATGGCGTCCTTCGCGTTGAGAAAGAGATTCAGGAAGACCTGCTGCAGCTTATCGGCGTTACCGACAATCCGGGGCAGCTCCGGCTTGAGTTTTACGTCCAGATGAACCGAAGCCGTCTTGAATTGGTGTTCCAGTAAGGTCAGCGTATCGCGAATGACGCTGTTCAGATCGATCTCGGAGAATTCTGTGCTGCCGGTGCGGGAGAAATTCAGCAAGCTGTTTACGATTCCCGATGCGCGGAAGGTCTGGCTGGTGATGCGATCCAGCAGCGGCGCCAGGCGTTCATTGCCGCGCACCTCCTTGGCCAGCATCTGCGTATAGCTGGAGATGACAGCCAGTGGCGTGTTGACCTCGTGTGCGACGCCCGCGGCCAGCAGACCGATGGAAGAAAGTTTCTCTGCCTGGGCGAGCTGCGATTCAAGCTGCATGCGGCCTGTGATGTCATCCACCAGGATGATGCGGCCGACCACGGAAAAGCTGCGCGAGACCAGCGGGGCGATGGCGATGTTGGCAGTGCGAGTCTCGCCCGTCGGCATCGGCAGCGGGAACTTGTACAGGTTATGGACGCCAGGCTCGTCCTTCACGCGGTGGAATTCTGTCATGAACTCCGCCGGGAAGATGTTGCCGATGGGCTGATTCAGTACGTCGACGCGCGGCATGGCGAACATCACTTCCATCTGCGCATTCCAGCTCTCGACTGTTTCGTCTAGGCCAATGGCGAGGATGCCGACATTGATCGATTCGACGATGTTCTCGTTGAATTCCTTGAGCCGCTCGTACTCAGAGGCCTTCTGGGCGAGCGATGCGTAAAGCCGCGCGTTCTGAATTGCGATGCCGACGTAGGAAGCGAGCGACTCCAGCAATTCCACGTCTTCGGAGGAGAGGAAATCGCCGGAGGTGGTGCGGCCCAGCCCAACCACTGCGATGGTGCGCTGTTGGACTCGACAGGGCAGGTAGTAGTGCAGATCGAGTGCTTCGGCCGCCGCGCGCTCCGAGGCGGTCAGGTAGAGAGCCTGACTAGGGTTCTCGAAGAAGAGGTGCGAGCCGGTCTCGCCGTGCTCGGCGGGGCGCGTCGACTCCGGCTGCCCTGATTGCGGCCGGCCGGATCCAAAGTTGAGGAAGCTCAGGTCGAGCGTTCTCGCCGCCGGCTCGCTCACTCGGGTGAGGGCAGGATCCAGTCCCTTCGCCGCGGCGAGCGTGTAATGTCCGCGGGGGCCGTCCAGGAAGAGGGCAACGCGGGAGACGAGCAGTGTTCGCGTGAGACGGTCCGTCACGGAAGCCAGCACCGCGTCCAGGTCGGTCTCCGAGCTCAGTCCGCGACCGAATTCGATCAGGGTCTGGCGATAGTCGTACCGCCGGCGATCGAATACCCGGTCCACCCGCGCTTGAATGGCGCGCTTCAGCGGATCGAAGAGCTGCGCCGTGATGATGATGGTCGCGATCAGGCCCCAGGCGCCGAAGCTCGGCAGATTTTTGTGGATGAGCTCCGCCGCCAGCGCGACCGCGCCAAAATAAAGTCCGATCAGCGAAGCGGTTGCCAGGGTATAGGCGACACCGCGCTTGAAGATCAGGTCCACGTCCATGAGCCGGTAGCGCACGATGGCCCAGGAGAAGGTCAGTGGCACAAAGACCAGGCAGAGGCCGGAGAGCTTGGTGAGCAGCACCGGCATCGGCCAATCGGCCAGAAAGGGAATCACGTTCAGCAGCGTGAACGGGATCACGGCCAGCAGCGTGCCGCGGGTCAGCCACTTCAACTGCTGGCGCCGCAGCGGATCGTTGGTGATCCGGTAATGCGCGAAGAACACCAGCGCAGCCAGCACGTAGTAGGCGGCAAGATAGCCGACCGCAACCTGTTCCATCCGATGCAGCAGCAGCTCGGTGGCAGACCAGTAGAAGAAGGCGAAGGCCTGCACCGCGATGACCATCACGGAGGGCAAATAGATCAGTCCCATCAGCAGCCGGTGACGCCGGACGCCCTGATGATCGCGATTGCGGTCATCAGGAAAGGCGAGTGCGAAGTGCAGGAAGAGCGCGGGTTGCAGGGCACCGGCGACGATGTTGCCCCAAAAAATCGTCCAATCGAAGACGTTCAGCTTCCCCGTGCTGTGGAACGCATAGAGAACGAATGATGCCAGACAGAAGACGTAGAAGTGTGTCGCATGGGGCGCGGTCCAGCGCCGGAAAAGCACATACAGGCCGATCAGCAGATAGACCAGTGCGACCAGCCGCAGTCCCTGGTACTGCGAGCGATCGGCCGCAATCAGGATCACCGAAGCGTCGATGCGAACGCCCGAGCGCAAGAGCGTGTAATCGATGCGGCGATAGACGCCAGCGCGGAACCACTCCCGGACCAGGCTCGCCAGCCGCGGTGTCGGATGATCGCCTGCTGCCAGCAGAACGTCGCCCGGCTTGATGCCGGCATGGTCTCCAGGGCTGCCCGCCGGAACGCGCTGCGCCTCCAGCCCGCCGCGCGCCTCCATCCACCAGATGCCGTCCGTCGGCTTCTGATACTCGGCATCCTTCACCAGGTTCAGCGATGCAAAAACGATCGCCGCCAGCGTGAATATCGCCAGCAAGACGACCGTAAGCCGGGTTGAGATCGACTTTTGCATGTGCCCTGGGGAACAGAGAGACAGGGAGTGGATTCAGTCTAGTGCGAAGCACGCAGCTTGCCAGCCTCTGAATTGGACTGGCCGGGATGAAATTTGGTCCCTAAGGCACTCAAAATACAACAACTAGAGGCCGTGCAGGTGGTTTCATCGAGCTTCTCGTCCCATTTCGCAGTGCCTTCTGTTCCACGAAACGGTAGGCCGCTATGGCGGGGCATAGGCCATATGTCCGATTTTCGTATCCACTTGCGTGCCGCCAGGCCGGAGTCCTATTCCCAAGATGGGTCGGAAACGGTCCGATGATGACCCATAGGCGGCCTCGCCTGCTCCGCCGATACATCTTTTTCGAAGACACAGCTTTCTATGTTTCAAGAGTTTAAATATTGTTGCCAACACGATCATTTTTCCACGACGTTGCCGGGAGGGCTCCGGATGTCGCTTGATACTTGGATGACTGCCTTAGGAGAATCGCAGGAGACAGAGGAGTTCGAGCGCGTGCACGGCGCGCGCATGCGTTGCCTCGTGACCGGCAGCGGACCCTCGTTGCTTCTGCTGCATGGTTTGCTTGGCACGGCGGATGCCTGGGGTCCTGCCACTCAGCGATTGGCCGCCAGCTCAACCGTCTACGCGCCCGACGCTCTGGGGATCGGCGGGTCGGATCGAGTTCCAAAACTGGACGTCAGCCTGAGTGCGACCGCGGGCCGACTGATCGAGCTGATGGATGCCAAAGGCATTCGAAAGGCGGATATCGTCGGCACGTCGCATGGCGGATCCGTCGCTCTGATGTTGGCCGCCCTCTACCCGGAACGCGTTCGCAGCTTAATGCTTCATGCGCCGGCAAATCCCTTTTCCGACATTGCCGACCCGCTCATTCGCTTCTATCGCACGGCCCTGGGACGATGGTTCGCCGGCCGTCTTCCCACTGTGCCTGCCGGTGTTCAGTCGCTGGCGCTGGGACGCATGTACGGAGATGCCAGCCGTGTCCGCAATGGCTCACTGGAACGCTATATTGCGTCGCTGCGCGTCCCCGGGACGGTCTCCTACGTCCTGAGCATCCTCGATCGCTGGGAGCTGGACATGGCGACGCTCCAGGCAGCGCTGCCGGCGGTGCGCAATGTGCCGGCTCTGTTGCTGTGGGGAGATCGCGATCGCGCTGTGAGTCTGCGCAGCGGCGAGCGGCTGGCTGAATATTTCGATCGCGCGGCCCTGGTGGTGATTCCCGGCGCCGGCCATCTACCCCATGAGGAGGTTCCGGTTGCTTTTGCTGGGGCCATCAATGGCTTTCTGGGCGGCCTGAAGCGGGGGGAGTCACATCCCACTGTTCACGGGCCGCGGGCGGCCGCTCGCAGCGATGCCGCCTGATAGCGGCTTCTTGTTCCGAGGGATGCGGGATAATGGCAACACCTCGCACGAGGCAGGGAGGATGCATTGAAACAGTTCAGAAACCGGATGGGTACATTGGTTGTCACTGCGGCGCTGGTCGCGGGTGGAGTTGCGCCTCTGGTACTGGCGCAGACCGCTGGGCAGGATATCAAACACGCCGGCACCGAAACGAAGGACGCGGCCAAGGACACCGGCCACGGCATAGCCAAGGGAACAACGAAGGCGTACGACAAGACGAAAGAAGGTACGGAAAAGGGCTACGACAAGACCAAGTCGGGTACGAAGAAGGCGTATCACAAGACCACTCGGGGCACGAAGCACGTGGTCCACAAGTCGGCCCAAGCGACCGAGCGCGGCGCAGACAAGGTGGAAGACAAGACCGCGCAGCATCCGCAGTAACGGCGGTTGAAGAATCTGGCGCGCAGCCGGCTGGCTGCGCGCCTTTTCCATTGGCGGCAATACAGTTCGCCAGATCGGTTCAGCTCGCCAGATAGACGCCGCGGCGATGGAATCGCGGGTCGGTGAGTTGTTGCAGCATAAAGTCCGCTACATCGGCGCGTGGGATGCGGCGGCTGCTGGAAGGGAGCGCGTCCGGGAGCACGCGATAGGTTCCCGTTGGCGGGTCGTTGGTGAGGCGGGGTGGCCGCACGATGGTGTAATCCAGATCGCTCGCTGCCAGAAAGCGCTCCTGGGCACGCTGGTCTGCCATGGGATGACGCAAGAACGTCGCTCGAGCAATTGCGAAGAGCACGGTTGCGAGCGGCGGCTGGTACTTGCCCGCCGGGTAGAGCGCGCCGGCCGCACCAACCGTGATGATCCGGTCTACGCGATGGAAGTGCATGCCATTGATGATGAGAGGAATGGCGCGGCTGAGGATCGGATCGGCTTTGAGGGTGCGTGAGCCCAGCGCGGAGAAAACGGCGCGATGACCGTCGATGGCGTCGCCAACCGATTGTGGATCGAAGAGATCTCCCTCGACCACGTACAGTCCGTCGCGCGGCTCAAGCGACTGCCCGTTGCGCACAAACGCCGTCACAGTGTGACCGTGTTCGAGCGCGCCGGCGACCAGCAGCCGGCCAATACCTCCAGTAGCACCAAAGACTATGACCTTCATGAACGTTCCGAGGGAAGAGACCAGCAAGGGTCACTATACAGGGCGTCCCTCTGCTCCGTGGACAATCGTGTCGGGGTCGTCCCGGGGAGCGATTCGCAATAGATGCGCAGGAGACAAACCGGTCATGGCGAGGCTCATCCCACAAAGCAGGAGCGTGATCGACATGCCAGAACACATAGCGCTGGACAAAGTGGAGTCGACATTGAACGAGCTGATCGAGACGCTGCGCGAAACTCACGAGGCATACAAGGAGATGGGGGCGCGGCTGCACGATGCCCGTGCCAAACGACTCTTCCTGGAAGAGACGCGGGTGCGGGCGGAATACGCAGCAGCGCTCGAAAACGAGCTGCATCGGCTGGGTGTGCATGACGTGAAAGCAGGCGCATCCCTCAGAGCGAAGGCGCATCTTCGCTGGGGCAAAGTTCAGGCAAGTCTGGCGGCCAGCCAGAAGGCCTTGCTGTCGACCGCAGAGAAACGTGATGACGCGGCCAGCGAGGCGTACGCGAACGCGTTGAAGCATGAGCTGCCGCTGCCTCTGCGCGAACTGCTGGAGCGACAGCAGGAGCACATTCAGAGAGTCCACGACAAGGTGCGGGCACTGCACGATCTGGGATAGGCTCGCTCGCTATTCGCGCAGGGAATGCGGCCGTCCGGCGAAGGCAAAGGCGATAAAGCCCAGGATCAGGACGAGGCCTTCGACGTGTACCGATTCGCGGTGCAGCGCGTCGAAGGTGGCGCGCGCGGGACTGGACTCCGGCAGCGAGGCGATGCCGACGCTTCCGCCCACGGAGGCTTGAGCGGTATCCATGCGCGGGATGATAGAGAACTGCGAATAGGCCGTCAGCAGCACCATCGCGAGCACCAGCACCGCTTGCGGCACTACCGAGTGCCAGCGCACCCGCGCCCGTAGCAGAAAACTGAAGACGAGAAAGAGCACGCCGCAGATCAGCCCCATGTAGTGCAGGTGGTGCAGCGTGCCGCCGACGACAAGGCCTGCGCCGTGGATCCCTTCAGCGGGATTGAGGAAGAGCGGCGGCAGCGATCCAAAGGCGACGGCGGCGACCTGGATAAAGAGCAGCAGCGCGCC
>JAUTWX010000118.1 GCA_030838385.1 Acidobacteriaceae bacterium | reverse complement strand
GCAGCCGCCTGACAAACGTTTGACGGCGCACCGGCGCGATGGAGGGACACAATGCCGAAGAGGTTTGGATGGATCTGCATGCTGCTGCTTTCGCTCACGGTCTGGGGGCAACCGGCTCATCCCATTCTTCCCCTAGGCTCCGCCGCTCCTGATTTCTCGCTTCCCGGTGTGGATGGAAAGATCCATAAGCTCAGCGACTATACTGACAACCCGATTCTGGTTGTGGTCTTCACCTGTAACCATTGCCCGATTGCGCAGATGTATGAGCGCCGCATCGAGCAGTTGTATGAGGACTACGGCAAGAGGGGTGTGGCCGTCGTCGCGATCCAGGGCAACGATCCGAAGGCGATCCGGATCGATGAGCTGGATTCTTCCGATGTAAGCGACACGCTGGACGACATGAAGATCCGGGTGACGTACAAGCGTCTTCACTATCCCTATCTGTATGCCGGAGACACGCCGGCGGTCACCGCCGCGTACGGTCCACAGGCAACGCCACATGTTTTCATCTTTGATAAGAGCAGACGCCTTCGCTACCAGGGCCGCTTCGACAATAGCTACCGCATCGAGAAGGTCATAACGCACGATGCGCAAAATGCCATCGATGCGCTGCTGGCGGGAAAAGAGATCGCGGCCACCCATACAGGCGTCTTCGGTTGCTCGACCAAGTGGCCGGAGAAGGCAGCGCAGCGCGAGGCCGCTGAACAGAAGATTGACGCGGCGCCTGTTCACGTGGAAACGGTGGATGCTGCCGGTCTGAAGAAATTGCGCGCGAACCCGAGCGGCCATGTCACCTTGATCGACTTCTGGGCGACGTGGTGCGGCTCATGTCTGGTCGAGTTCTCAGACCTCGAAGATACCTATCGCATGTATAGCGGACGTGATTTCGATATGGTGACCGTGTCGGCCAATATGCCGGATGAAGAATCCGGCGTGCTGCGCTTCCTCCAGAAGAAGCACGCCACCAGCCGCAATCTGCTCTTCGCATCCGACGATACTGCGAGCTTGCAGGCAGCCTTCGATCCTACGTGGCAGTCGGCGGTGCCATACACTGTGGTGCTCGGTCCGGATGGAAAAGTCATCTACAAGACCATAGGCACCGCCGACGTACTGGAGATGCGGCGGAAGATTCTGGCAGCCATGCCCTCCGACTACATCGGCTTTAATAAGTACTGGGCTTCCAGCAATTAGCTATCATCTTCTATCCGCAGTGATCGAAAAGCATCCGCACGTCTAACTACCTAGCTTTTGAAATTTAGCTACGGCCGTCGCCAATTGAGTGACAACGGTATCCGTGTGCGCGGTGCGGCCTGAATCGATCTGTACAGGCAGATATTCCCGCTGCGCAGGAGGGTAGTGCCGCAGGCCGCTCAGTTGCAGACCGATGTGCCACAGAAATGCGGGATTATTGCGCAGATATCGCTTCCACAGACGGCGCGGATCCTGCATAAGGCGATGGAGCCATTGCATGCCAATCGTCTTGACCCACTGAGGCGCATCCTGGATGCGACCGGTATGGAAGTCGTAGGCGGCACCGACGCCGAACATGAGCGTGGTATCGAGCCGGTGCAGGTAGCGATGCATGAAGCGTTCCTGTTTGGGTGTGCTGATGCCCACCCAGATGATGTCCGGCTTGAGCTGGTGCACACGCGCGATAAGCGACTGCTCTTCTTCTGCATTGAGATCGCGAAAGGGCGGTGTGTAGGTGCCAACGATGCGTGCCCATGGATAACAGCGGGTGAACCGTTCGCGTAGCCGCTCCGCTACATGCTCCTCTCCCCCGTACAGGAAGTGCGTACAACTGGCGAACTCTTTGCGGCTGAAGACTTCACGCATAAGATCGGGGCCGGCGACGCGCTGCATCCCTTCATGTCCCTGCCAGCGGCCAACCCACACGGTCGGTGTCCCATCGGGCACGGTGATGCTGGAGGACGCATAGATGGCGGCTAATTCCGAATCACGCTGAGCTTCCATGATTCCGTGCACACCGGCCATACAGATATAGCCTTTGCGACGCGCTTGTAACTCGCCGGCAATTCGCTTGAGCGTGAGCTCCATGTCGAGCGCTTCGACGGAGATGCCGAGCAGCTTGGCGGCCGGCCGCCGTTTGTGGCGGTTCAT
Organism: Acidobacteriaceae bacterium; assembly: GCA_030838385.1. Lineage (GTDB taxonomy): Bacteria > Acidobacteriota > Terriglobia > Terriglobales > Acidobacteriaceae > KBS-83. The sequence continues at coordinate 5,278 of JAUTWX010000118.1, read as the reverse complement.
CATATGGTGCGGCTCCCTTCTGGGGTCCCTGCCGCAGCACGGACTAGGGGTGTGTCGAACGTCGATGCGGGATAGAGCAGTGAGCGATAGAGTTGCAAATACTGTTCCGCGATGACAGGCGCGGAGAGTTGTGGCAGGGCGACCGGCTCGCACGTGCGCTCGCGGATACCAGCGCAGATTGCTTCGGCAAAGGCATGTTCAGCCATGGCGTTCAGCGGAATGTACACGCACCTGTCTCCGCCCAACTCGCGAAAAGGTGGAATGTCGGAGCAGATGACGCAGCAGCCGGCGAGAAGAGCTTCCGCTACGGGGAGGCCAAAGCCCTCCATGAGAGATGGCGCCAGCAGGAGTTCACAGTTGCGATAGCACCATTGCAGTTCTTCTTCGGAGATGCCATTGAGCAGCACGACTCGATCGGCAATGTTCGCGGCGGCGAGGAAGCGAAGGATCGCATTCGTCTCCGGGCCGGGAATGCCTACGATGACGAGACGTGTTTGCGGCGCGAGTTTTCCGGTGCGCAGCAGACGCTCGAAAATCCGCAAAAGGAAGAGGATGTTCTTGTTGCGGCGATGCTGCGCCACGCACAAGAGAAACGGCTCGCCATTCCCCAGTGGCAGCGGACTCCAGGCCGACACCTGGGGCAACGGCTCGACGCTGTTGTAGATGACAACCGACTTCGCGAGCGCAAGGCGTGGCTCGATACACTGGAGACGGGCGAGAGTGCTTCTGGAGACACATGCGATCGCGTCCACCATCTGCAGACACCGCCGCAGTAGAAGGCGATTGAACAGGACCTTCGGGAAGCCGAAATTCTCCGGAACATCGTAGGGATATAGGTCATGGAGAGTTACCACTGTCGGGCAGTGATAGGCGCCCTTCTGTAGCGGCGTGGGATAGCCAAGATGTACTACGTCTGCCTGGAGGCGCGACGCAATTCTGGGAAGTTCCGAGTAATACCATGCATTCCGGCTGAGAGAGTTGTTGCGGATCGGCGCGGTATGCAGGTGAAGGCGCGCATCGTTGCATGGCGCAGTATCGCGAACGAACTGCTGCTGCCAGGGTGCGGCGATCAGATGCACAGCCGTGATCTGTTGACGGGTGAGCAGACAACGTACCAGATTGATGGCGTGGCGCTGCACGCCCGAGAGTTGGCCGGAGGAGGATGTAAGCGCGATGACGATCTTCACGCAAGCACCTCCGAGCGATTCCGAGACCGCTCGATAAGAGCGCTGATCATGGCGATGAACCACAGCGGTAATGAGAGATCGAATGCCTCAGTGTCGGCGAAGCCGCGCACCACAACGAACAGCAGCATGCCAAAGAAGAAGGTCCGTAGCGAAGGATCGGCGAGGCGGCGAAGCTGTCGCCAGACACTGCCGTAGATCGCGAACAGCATGAAGACGCCCACAGCTCCGTAGGCATAGAACTGCTGAAGCATCTCGTTGTGCGCGTGGCGAGCCTCAAACTCGTTGAATGGTGGAATGACCTTCCAGACGGAGTGGAAGCCATGTCCGATCCAGGGCTTCTGGACCGCCTCGTTGAGAAAGTAGAGCCAGATTCCGAGCCGTCCGGTGAGAGTCTCCGCCTGATTGCCGGCATTGGTGTAAACGACGTAATAGTCTGCGAGCAAATGAGAGAAGAGCAAGATGACGAGCAGGGCGAATGCGATCAGCAGAACCTTTGTTCGCCGGCGCATGGAACGATCGAGAAGCAGGATGTACGCCTGGCCTGCGAGGAAGGCGATGATCGTCGTCTTACTGAGGCTGCGAAGCAGCGTAACGGCAAGCAGGAGAGCCTGCATGATCCAATTGCCGCTCTTCCTGCGAATCAGATATTGGACAAGGAAGAGAGCGAAGGCGCAGGACCAGCCGATCTGGTTTGGGCCGAGGAGTTCTTCGTCGCCAAGACGAAGATCCGCCTGCGTTGGCAGCAGCCACGCGACGATTGCTATGGCGCAGCTTCCCCAGATATAGCCGCGCATCAGCGACTCCACAACGGAATCGACCGGGGCGATGCGAAGCAACAGGAGGACGATTGCTGTATCTGTCGCCATGCCGCACCAGAAGGCCGCAGCGGCCGGCAATGAAGCGGTCACACTCCAGAAGAGGCTGATGCCCGAAAAGCCGAGATACAAGAGCACCCAGCGCAGGCAGGGCAAACGAAACACAGAGCGAGGCGCATACGGAGGCCTGCCCACCGCGTCGAAGGCAACGAGAATGAAGAGAAGATAGTTAAGCGCGAGACTGAGGATGACGCCATCCTGCGCATCCTGGCCAAAAACGCGCACCGCCAGCAGCGGAAAGAAAAGCCGGAACGAGAGATAGAAGCCCACCACTCCAGCGGATGGTATGACCGCCGCCGCGCTGACCCGAGGCTGATGTAAAGTGAGCGCGGAGGCGCTGGCCGCTTGTACGTTGGCGCTCATGCTTCCTCGCAAACCGGCTTCCCTGCCGACATGGGCGCATATGTGGCACGTGCCCGGCGGAGCCCAAGCACCAGAGGAAGATAGAGAAGCAGCGTGATGGATCCGTAGCAGAGCCGCGCCAGAGCCAGCCCATAGGTGCCGAGGCGAGGTACGAGCCAAAACATCAAGAGGAGCATCGTGGCGCCGGCGGCGAGGTTGAGCCAGGTGATAGTTCGGACGCGACCGAACGCCAGCAGCGCATACGTGGCGGTGACATTCAAGCCAAGGAGCGCAGAGCTCCAGATGATGATCGGGAAGATGGCGACCGAGCTTCGTGCTATGTCGGCACCGGCCCATGAACGCAAGATGCGTTCGCCGAAGAGCATCAGCGTCGCGGCCGCGACAGCGACGAAGAGTAGATTGCAGGCGAAGGCGATGAGCACCGCTCTGCGCGTGCCGGATGAGCTCTGTACAGCGCTGCGTTCGGCAAGGTGTGGAAAGAGAAAATGCAGGCCAGAGGCGGCGAAGCCCCAGATGGGCTGCGCCAATTGTGTGCAGAGCGCGTAGGACGCGACGGCAACCGCGCCAAGGGAGACGCCGAGGAAGATGCGATCGGCCTGGCTGAACACGACGGTGGACACGGCTTGCAGCCAACTGAAGACCCCGAAGCCAAGCAACGCCTTCATAGCGTCTCTATCCCACGCCGGCGCAAGCGATGTGGCAGGCAGAAGACGGTGGAGATCAGCGAACTGCAGGCAGGTTCCCAGCAGGCTAAGAACAGCAGCGGCCGCGACCATACTGGCGACGCTGTGGGAGAGGTATGTGAGGGCGGCGGCGGCGGCCAGAGAAAGCAGCCGAGCGAGTATGCTGACGCGAACCGCCGCACCGTAACGCTGAAAGGCGCGCTGCGTGCTGATGCAGACGCTCTCCATGGTGCGCAGCCACAGAAGAAGACTCGCGATGCGCAATGACCAGAGACAATCCTGCTGTAGTGCGCCCTGCGAAGGAACGATGTGCCGCGCAGCAAGTGGCGCCAGTGTCCACGCAACGAGCGCGAGAGCCGTACCGAGGACGAGGTTGATGCCGATCATGCAGCGCACAGTACGCAGAAGGTCGTCGTGCCGGCCGAGACCACGCTGGCTGGAAACATGCTGGATGTTGGCGTCTCCGAACCCGGAGGCGATGATGCTGCCCGTGCTGACGGCGGCGGTGACAATGGCCCAGATGCCGTACTGTGCCGCACCCATGTTGCGGAGGACGATAGGCGCGACCAGCAACATGCCGATTGGATACGCCGCATAGTCGAGCACGCCATAACCTGCATTTGCCAGATGCGCTTTCATGACGGTGCTCCCACCTGCGGCCTTGGGCTTCTCAACCTGGCACGCAGAGTGCCGTATATCTCGTGCGCGAGCATCTTGCGAGGGTCGCTGACGCTGATGTGCAGCCAACGGTTCCACGCGAGCAGCAGAGCGGCCGCGATGCTGGTGGAAACAACTGTGAGGAGCAGCGTGAGCAGGAGACGCGGAGGAAAGGACTTCTTCTCCGGTATGCCGGGTGAGTCGATCACGCTGACCACGGGCACATCTTTCGCTTCCTGGATACGTGCCAGCTCATACTGCTGAGTGAGCAATTCGAAGACGGTCTCCTGCACCCGCACCTCGCGATATAGATTCGCGTAAGGCACGGCGAGCCGGGGAAGCTGGCGCAGCGGGGGATAGAGGTCGCTGCCAGTGAGTGTGCTGTGTTGTTCATCGCTCCCCGTTTCGCCCACAGGGAGGGGTGCGGAGGAGCCGCTTATCTTCGTAAGTTGGCTTTGCAGCACGCCGATGCGGGCTTGCGTGGCGCGCACACGGACGTTGCCGTCGCCGTAAATTTGACGAAGTGAGGTGAGATTTGCCTGTTCCAGAATCATCTGCGCCTGCAGCTTGGAGGCGGCATCGACCATCGCGCGGCCCTGCTCTTTAATGTCGACCGTGCCATGCGTGCTCGAGAATTCACTCATCTGCTGCTGCGCTTGTTCGAGATCAGTCTTCACCTTCTGCAGGCGCCTCTCGATGAAGACACGCTCCTGATGTGCAGACGAGGTGCTGGTGTGAGTCACCAAGAGATTGAGCTCGTCAAGATAACCCTGTGCGAGATCGCGCGCGCGGCGCGGATCGGTATCTTCGACGATGATGGTGATAACGCCGCTCTTCTTGTCGTCGGTAATGGTGGTGTGGCGCGCCAGGTACTTCGCCGTGTCCGCGCGGTAGCGCTTGTGATACGTGCTCTGCAGATGGAAGCGATCCATCAGGTGACCAGCGACTGTGCCGCTGCGCAGCAGCTCGACGAAGAGCGGAGTAGTATTGTTGCCGCCCAGGAGGCTTCCGGCCAGGCTACTGAGGCCGCTCGTTCCGCCAAGAGCGCGTCCCGCCAGCGCGGCAAGCATGGCGGTAGGCCCGCTGGAGTTGCTGGGCGGCATGATCTGCGCTGAGGACTTATATCGCTTTGGCAGAGCGAAGGCGATCAGGAGACTTAGCAGCAGTGAAACAGCAGCAGTGCGAAACATGAGACGCCGACGCTCCCATAACGTCGTGGCGTTCCTCACCCAGTCCGGTGCCGCAACAACATTGGGCGCGAACGAAACGGGGGTCTCATGCGCTCTCTCTCGGGAAGTCTCGTCGAGACGATCATCGAGTAGCACCGAGGTATCGCGATCTCGCTCCTCTGCGGATGCAGAACCAACCGGGAAGCCGTTAGGAGTCTTCATAGGACACCCGCTACGGCGCCAGTAAACGCAACGGACGAGGCGATCTGCGCAATGGTAAGCAAATTGCGCCAGAAGAGCGATGCGCCAATGATCTTTTGCGGTACCACGACAACGTCGCCAGG
>JAUTWX010000093.1 GCA_030838385.1 Acidobacteriaceae bacterium | reverse complement strand
ATTCGGATTGCCTGCATGAAAAATCCATGCGTAAAGACGACGATGCAACCACCGGGATTGCTACTGATGAGTCGACGGATTGCTTCGCGGGCACGGTCGAGAAAGAAAGTGAACGACTCGCCATCGGGGCCGTCGCTATATGCGGGATCTTCGCGCTGCCAGTAGGCCACGACGTGGGGTTCGCGATCCGCTTCGCTCGTGCCCCTATGCAGCGCGGAGTTGAGAAAGCTGAACTCGTGGATGGGCCATTCTTCAACGGGAACATCGGGGAACCGCTGCCGCAGAGGCTCAGAGGTCTGTTGTGCGCGCAGGAAAGACGACGTGACGAAGAGCGTCGGCTTGCAGTCGAAGCGGTCGGCGAACTCCCTTGCTTGTGCGCGGCCCAGCTCCGTCAGCGGATTGCTAACCTGATCTGCGCTCCTGCCGCCCGCATTGGTAACGCTTTGACCGTGGCGAACCAGAATGATTCTCGTTGCTGCGGCTGATGCGGATTCGGTCATGGTCTCCCCTCGGGGGAAGGCGTTGCCAGACTCTTCACCAGATCGAGAGGGATATTCGCTGTCAGCACGGCGCGATCTCTGTGCTGCTCGATCTTTGCAGAATCCATCAGCTCCAGGAATGACGCATCGGAGGTTTCTTTTCGGGGCATCTGCGTCCGAGTCTGCTCCACCGACCTCAAGATCACGAGCAGTGTCGTTAACGTCTCGGCCGCGTGAGCCGCATCGGCGTCGGTCGGAGCGATCTGCTCGATGCGCAGATGCAGTGCGCCGAGAAAGCGCAGGCTCGCGACGAAGGTCGTGTCTTCAGGCATCGGGAGCTGCAGTCCGACGATACTGATGTAGCCGCGGTCGGAGAAGGGAAGGCCAATGTGGCCGATCGCCCATGCGCTCGAAAACGCGGGCACATCGCGATACCGCGCCGACAGCAGCGACGAACCTGCAAACGGCGACGCCGCGGAGCGGTGGCGGTCAAGGATGGAGTGAATCTGCTCCGGCGTCGGCATGTTCGACGCGGCGATGGTGTCGTATTCGAGCTGTGCGATCCGGAACGGCCGCGTCGCCTTCCCATCGCCGACGGGGACGGTGAAGATGTCGTGTCCCGCGTAGTTCTCCTTCGCCGTGGCGATCGTGGCCAGGTAGCGTGCAAGGCGGTCCCCATCGAAGCGCCCTTCAAACACCTCGGAGTAGCCCACAGGTCCGTTCGGCCCGTTGGGGTCGTCCATGCGGTGTAGCGCGAAGGCGACAGAGTCGAGATCGCGTTCCGGATCAATGCCTGTGGCGTCGATAAATTGCTGGTAGTCCGGACTGCGCGTCACCTGCGTGCGTTCGAAGTGGGTCGCCAGACGCAGCGGCTTCAGGTTGGCGTAGACGATCGCGTCCGACTCCGGCAGCAACCGCGCGGCCTCAGGCGGAGCGGCCTTTCGCAGGACCAGCACAACCACCAGCGCAACCATCAGCGCCAGCATCAACAGCAGCGAGTAGCGGGTGCGCCTACGCATCTGGAACCGCATTTAAGACTGCATCAAGGACATAGCCGGGCAGGCAAGTTGTCAGCATAGTGGTTGCGAAGCCGCGTGACTTCCACGCCTTCGCTGTTAAGCATAGACCATCTTCCGGCATGATCTTCAGGCTGCCGGCGCAGACTTTCGCATCGCGGCCCGGTTTGGGCGTCTACTCGACGATGGCGAACGTATAGATTTTGCCGCCGTTGGTGACATTGCCGGTGCCGGGCGGCAGGATGCCGTATTCGCCGCCGCCAGTATCTTTACCGACGGTGAACTGGTAGGTGTGCGGGGCGGTCTTGACAGGCTTGAAGGGCACTTCGTCGCGGTCGGCGCCGCCGGTAGAGTGGAAGACGCCGCCGGTGAGAACACGGAATTCGCGATTGTCGGAGTTAATGCGAAAACGGAGAAATTCGTACTCATTCACCGATACCCCTTCAGGCACATAGATCAGGAGTTCGATGGGGCATTGAAGGGCGAGCTTTGACTCGCGACCATTGAGATGGCCGTTGTGGTCTTGCTTGATGATGCCGTGAGTGGCGGTGGATTTGATCCACCCGCCGGATTTGATGTGGACGATCTCCGGATCGATAGCAGTCCATTTTTCGTTGTGGTCCTTGTAGTACACGCCGATTTCATTGACGTCCGAGAGCTCGACTGGCTTCTCCGGCACATTCGTGAGCTGCCGGCGACTCTTGTTGATCATCGCGGTGATGACCCGATCGGAGACGCCCGCGGTCTTCAGGGTGACCAGCGAATCGGCATCCGTGACGTACTGGCCGGGCTGTGTGTTGTTGGTCTGAATGACGAGGTCGTCGCCCAGACCCGCCTTCACCATCTTGAGGACAGAATCGTTGTTCATCGCCGGCGCTTTGGATGCGGTCAGCGGACCGTCGACTGCCTGGGGCGCCTCCGTCGTATGCGATGGTTGTGCGACCACGAACGGGGGAAAGAGGGAGATGCTGAGGGCGAACGGCAGAGAGCGCAGCAATGTGTTCCAAAGAGGCATAGTATGGGCCGGTTTGAGTCGTGGATAGGCTACCATGGCTGCGATTTTGGACGGTCCCGGCGAAGCCGGCGTG
>JAUTWX010000077.1 GCA_030838385.1 Acidobacteriaceae bacterium | reverse complement strand
TCAAACGTACCGCGGGTAGCGACGACAATCTCGTCGGAGGTGTTCGGCTCCATCACTCTCATTTTCGCACTCCACTCCCTGGTGAGCATGTGGATGTCACCATCTTGATGGACGCAGGCGCTCGGCCGGAGTTGCCAGCGGGAAGGTGAAAGTATGTTGAAGGCTAGTCCGCGGCTTCTGGTGGAAAGATGCAGATGTCGGGCAGGTTGCGGAAGCGTTCGGCATAATCCATGCCGTAGCCGATGACGAAGTGATTGGGGATGCTGAAGCCGACGTACTCGGCCTGAATGGGCTCGATGCGGCGCTCCGGCTTGTCCAGAAGCGCGGCAACCCGCAACGAGCGCGGCCGGTGCTGCATGAGCATGCGCTTGAGGAAGCTGAGGGTGAGGCCGGTGTCGAGGATGTCCTCGACCAGAATGATATTGCGGCCCTCGATGGGATGGTCGAGATCCTTGATGAGCTTGACGGCGCCGCTGGAACGCGTGCCCTTGCCGTAGCTGGAGACGGCGACGAAGTCGAAGGTGCACTCGATGCTGATGGCCCGGGCAAGGTCGGAGAGAAAAATCGCCGCGCCCTTGAGCACACCGACGAGCAGCACCGGCTCGCCGGCGAGATCGCGGTCGATCTCCGCGCCGATTTCGGCAACGCGGCGTGCAATGGCATCGCGGCCGATCAGAACAGGAGGATGGGCCGGCTGGGACGAGTGTCGAATCGGCGTCGCCATAACCTATCTTCGCCCAGTATCGCCTCACTGACTATACTTGGAATGAACCTGCGCGCATGTATCCATATATTCATCTAGGCCCGCTCACCATCGGTACTTTCGGTCTCATGCTCTGGCTGGCGGCGGTTTGCGCCGGTTACGTGCTGCACCTGAACTTCCGGCGCTTTCATGTCGAGGCTGACGCCATCAGCGTCGTGGCCTTCGTCACGGTTGTGGGTGTCATCGGTGCCAAGCTGTGGCACGTCTTCGAAGACCCGGCGACACTGCTGCATTCCCCGGCGGCAACGCTCTTCGATCGCGCGGGCTTCGCCTGGTACGGTGGTCTGATTGCGGGCATCCTGACGCTGATGTGGCAGGGACGCGCAGCGAAGGTGGGCGGGCTGGGCATGCTGGACCTGGCCGCTCCAGCCGCGGCCGTGGGCTATGGCGTAGGTCGCATCGGCTGCTTCACCTCAGGCGATGGCGACTACGGGATTCCCACGAATCTGCCGTGGGGCGTCAGCTTTCCGCATGGGCTGGTGCCGACGGTGCAGCGCGTGCACCCGACGCCGATCTACGAGTTGCTCGCCGCGCTACTCATTGCGTTCGTGCTGTGGAAGCGCGGCCGGCGCAACACCGGGGAGATCACCGGCGAATACCTGGTGCTCTCCGGCCTGGCGCGCTTTCTCGTGGAGTTCATCCGCATCAATCCCCGAATTTATTTCGGCATGAGCAACGCGCAGGTGGCGAGCATCGGCTCGATGATCGTCGGTGTCGCGCTGATTGTCTGGGCGAGACGCCATGCAGCAGCACGCACTGCGCGCGCAGCAGCGGCTACCTAGAGCTGCCTCAGATAGACCTTCGCCGCCGCAAGTTCGGGGAAGAGCCGCTCGTCCTGCTGGAAGGCACGCGAGTGAACGCAGCGGCGTCCCGAGCGCACCGTCACCGGATGTTTAAGGTGCAGCATCTCGTGATAGACGAGGTACTCCACTGCGCAGCGCGGCGTGTTGCGGCGATCGAAGACGCGGCTGATCACGATGGTGTTGTGTGCCGGGTCGTAGTGGCCGAGACTGCGCCGTGCCATGTGGCTGCTCCAGGTCAGCAGCGGGCGCCCCATGAGTCCGTGGAAGAAGCGCTGGTTCAGGCTCTCGAAGACTTCGTCGAGATCGTACTTCTGGCCTTTGGGGCCGAGGATGGTCTTGTGGCCGCGCGTCTGGCGAATCAACTCCGTCTGGCGCATCACCGATTCGCTGGAAGAAAAATGCCGATAGCGCCGCGTGTGCCGCGCATCCAGCGGCTTGCGATAGAGCTTGGCGATGAGGATATGGGCGATGGCGCGCAGCACCGGTTCGGGGGCGCCTTCCAGAACGTCGGAGAGCGAGACATGCAGATTGCCTTCGCGCAGCCGGATGGTGGTGTTGAGCGTAGTGAAGCGGCGGAAGCGTACATGCAGCGGTGGCATGGGCGCGCGTGGGCGGACCACGCGATATTCATCCTGGAAGATCAGATGCAACTCGGGACTCACGACAACGCTAGCGTAGCACCTCTGCCGGGTCTCGGTGGAGCGCCGGAAGCACAGCCGCTCTCCACCACGTATCAGCTACTGTGCTCAGAAACTCCGCTTTAGTCCAATGAGAACCAGTTAAAGTTGCCGACCGTGTTGTAATACCCGCCGGTGTCCATCACCATTTGGAGGGTGTGGATGCCGCCCGGCAATGGAACGCCGGGAACATCCAGCGTCTGCCAGGTCTGCCAGCCTTCGGTCTCCGGAACGGAGATGGGGCCGCTCACATTCTGCCCATCGACGGAAAGGTGGAAGACGCCGCCTGCTACTTGCGTGGCCACCCGCACATGCAGCGTGTAAGTGCCCGCACGCGCGATGTTGACTGTGTAGTTCAGCCAGTCGCCTGGGTTGGAGAGCCCACATCGAAGCCTCCGCCACTATCCGAGGACGCCTCGATATAAACGGTTTCGCCGGGCCGGTCGTTGGCTCCGCCATTGTTCTGCGTCGCGCCGTTCCAATACGCCACACCCTTGCCGCCGTTGTCGAAGTTCTCCATCTCGATCTGTCCCGGGATGGCCGCCGGGCTGCCGGTGAAGGGCGTCGATGCGGTGAACGGCGCGAGCGCGAACCAGTTGAAGTTGCCCATGCCGCCGGTGGGGCCGTTGCCGTCAAAGGAGATGCGCATGACGTGCTGGCCGGCGGGAAGCAGGAATGCCG
>JAUTWX010000016.1 GCA_030838385.1 Acidobacteriaceae bacterium | reverse complement strand
AGCCGTACCTTCGACTTGAACGGCGAGGCCAGGACGGCCAGAACGAAACAGAACAGCCTGATCATTCCGCCAGCTTAGGCGATTCCATCGCCTCATCAACTCGGATAAGGTTTTCGGTACACACAGGTGCTACCGATTGAACAGCCCACGCCGGCCATAGTACGCGCCGCGGCGCAAAGTCGATCGCATCGATGCGCAAGGCCTTGTCAACCTTGACGAGGCGAACTCCCGCGAGGACTACCCAAGAATCTACCGGGCGCGGCGGGCACGGCGGGACCGGAAGGCCCCGCGGTTCTCGATTGGCACCGCCCAAGCTGTTGGCAGCAACCCATTGTTTCCATGTCGACTGCCAAGCAAGCTGTGCCGCCGCGGATTGGGTATGTGACTGGGGAAGGACGTGCAAAATTTTGAGTTCATAGGACGAGCGAATTCGGCTGAACTCGAATGCGCTTTCGTCTACGCCCCTATCTGGCATCGGTACCGGACGGGCCAGACGTTCGGTGTAGCGGACAGCAACAAATAGGGTCACCGGTCGCTCGTTGATGTTTGTGGTCATGACTGACTTAAGTGGCCCGTCGTCGTCAAAGGAGTCGGGCGTTTCGAGGGCGGTGGCGACATCGATAGTCGCGCACTCTTCGAGTAGAATTTCCTCGCCTTGTGGCGACAGCGCATAGCCAGGGCAGACCGTCACGGTCGTGTTGGCTGGATCGTTCGTCTCGTCCGGGTCGCGGGCCAGCTCCACGGAAAGGCCGCAAATCACGCCCCAGCCGTGCGCTATACGATTATGGGATCGCATCCGCTCCAACCAATATTCCTGTTCGGCAACCAAATCGGCGATGCCGAGCAGCTGCCCCTGGAAGTAACGGGCTCGCTCACGGACGCTCTTGCACTCGGTCATGTCATCGCAACAGGTCATTACCCGGCTCCTCTGCGCCTATCGAAATTCAGCCCCCTGTCCGTACTGATACCTACATCCGGCAGTATTCGTGATGAAGTCTGCCGAGGATCGGTCGCGGAATGATCTGGCCAAACCGCTGAATGGACCGATGCCTCGGCGAACCTTACGCAGCGACAGATCCGTCCGGAGTTCGTTGGCCCGTGTAGGTCGTAAGTATCAGTCGCAGATCAGCAAGGGCCTGCGGGAGAGTATGGTTCGTCCGTGCTGAAGTCTTTGAATTTGGTTAGTAGAATTGCCCAAGGGGTTTTCATTTGTTGCTCCTTCGTAACCGCATCATTTGAACCCATACAAATTTCGGCTCGTGTGATCTTTTTCACAAATCGGTAAATAGAGTCTGCTCGGCCACCTGGACGGTTGCGTCGATTTCTACAGAAATTTGCCAAAGAACCGGGCTGAGTTTCAATCGCCCGACGCGCGCGGGAGTGTCCGCCGGTGCTGATGCATGGGTGCGATCAGTGCCAGCCGCGCCGTCTTGTCATCCGACGCGGTCAGCAACCGCGCGCCATCTGCCGAGAACACCGCGCTTAACACTGCGCGCTCATGGCCGCGCAGGGCGGCCAGCTCCTTGGTATCGTGCCGAACAATGTCTTGAAGCGCGCGCTCGGCCTCGACTACATAGGGACGATTTCGGATGACAACATCCCGTGGCAGGGCCTCGAGCACTAGCGCTATGGCCGAGCGTCTGGTGACTGCCGTCACACCGCTCAAGATCGAACTCGCGCTCGAAGCGTTGAGCAGTCTGGAAGCGCGACAAAGCAATCGCCGCCCAGTGGCGCCGACGGATCGATCGGGCCCGCTACGATGCCGACCTGGCGGAACGGCGCTATGAGGCGGTCGATCCCGCCAACCGCCTGATTGCCAGTACGCTTGAGCAGCGCTGGAACGACGCGATGCGGCGGCTGCTCGAACTGGAGACCGAGCTGGCCGACTTCGAGCGTCGAACACTCCGCGCTGTCACTGCGGAGCAAAAGCGGCAAATCGTGCAACTGGCGACCGACTTCCCTCGACTGTGGAATGCCTCGACCACTGCAGCGCGAGACCGCAAGCGCATGCTGCGCTTGCTGATCAAGGACATCACCATCGTCAAGGCTCCGGAGCCAAAGCTTCTGCAATTGTGCATTCGTTGGCAGGGCGGCACGACGGAAACAGTCGCCGTTCACCTGCCGCCAAACCGCGTAGAAGCCATTCGCTATCCCGATACATTCGTTGACCGAGTTCGCCCTCTCGCAGCCATCCACGACGACGACAAGATCATCGCACTGCTCAAGCACGAGGGCCTCACAAGCTCAACCGGCAGGCCCTTCGCAATCGCCATGATACGCTGGATCCGCTACAAGCATCGCATTCCCGGTCCGCCGCTTCCCGCCAGAACATTCAGCGTCAATCAGGTTCGCGAGAGATACGGCGTCAGCCTGTGGGTGGTTTATTACTGGATCGACCGCGGTCTCGTAACAGCGCACAGAAAGAAGCCCGGCTTGCCATACGCCATCACGCTCACCGACGCGACAGATCACAGACTGCGGGATTGGGTTGCCAACTCGCCCCGCATCGCCCCACGTCCCCAAACCCGAGTTGAACAAGGTGCATTATGAAGTCTACGTCGCGATGCCCAGCGGCCTGAGCTTGCCGTTGGCCTTCGGTATGAACACTCTTCTGATGGGGTCCGGTGGGTAAGTCTCTGCCCGAGAGCAAGCGCCAGTTCGCCAAGCCACCGCCGCGCCCCGTACGCCTCGACATCCGCGAAGTCCTGACCGTCTATCCCCGGTGCGCCCTTGTTGGAGCGGCACTAGGCAAATGCATAGGCCAGAATGTCCTCACGGCTGATCTTGTCGTACAGCGCGTAGAAGCGATAGCCTGCTTCTGCCTTCGCTTTCGCGTGCAACGCCTTCTGCAGTTTCTGAACAGTTTTCGGAGTTGATAGGTTGCCCAATCTCCAAATCCCTCACCACTTGTTGCGTCTGTCTTGAACTGAGGTCCCTTCCC
>JAUTWX010000479.1 GCA_030838385.1 Acidobacteriaceae bacterium | reverse complement strand
ACCCGAGCCAGTCAAGACAACGGGTGAACCATGTCGATGTGCATTGGGAATGGATCTGGAAGTGAACCACGCATCCCTTGGAAAGGAGCCTTGAACTACTTGCGCAGCCGTTGTCCGAAGCGGCGCTCGAACTCCAATTCCATCGCCGAATAGCACTCGCAGGCTCCAGCCTCGAGCCCCTTCGAATCCAACACCGTTAACCGCCCGTATTCGTATCGAATCAGTCCCGCCTTGCGCAGCATGGCCGCGGCAATGGACACACTGGGACGATGCACGCCGAGCATGTAGGCGAGAAACTCATGCCGCACCGGGAAGCTGTCGCCTTCCACCCGGTTGTGCACCATCTTTAGCCAGCGGCACAGCCGCTCCTCGATGCGGTGGATTCTGTTGCAAGCAGCCGTAATCGCGGTCAGCGAAAGGTACGCGCTGACATATTCGCGGATCAGGTTGCTCAATGGCGACTCGGCATCGACGACCTTGGCAAGAAAGACGTCGCTGCGCATCCGGACGCACTCGCCGGGAACCTGGATGAAGGTACGGGTGACAGCTACACTTTGCCGCAGCCACACGTGCACGCCGACGATCCCTTCCAGACCAGTGATGGCGGTCTCGACCGTCGAGCCATCGCGCATGGTGTACACGCTGGAGGCCACCGCACCGCTGGGGAAATAGACGTACCGGATCGGTTCACCCGGCTCGACCATGACATCTTTCAGATCGAGGGTCACGGTTTCCAGGAACGGCGCCAGCCGCCGGCGCTCCGCCTCGGGAACCGCTTCCAACAACAAGTTCACTCTCTAGCCCCCAGAACGCAGCGCCCCAAACTGAAGGGTCCAAAAACAAAGCGCCCCATAGCGAAGGGCAAATGAGACGAGCGGTCCTGCCGCCCCTCTCGCAAGCGAGCGGAAGCCAGTAGTCGCGGTCTTGTCCCACGAATTTGCTTGAGGATATGGAGCGTGTACTCGGCGAGTCTGTCGGCTATCTTACAGAGCCTGGCATGGAAGCGGCTTCGCCAACCCTTCAGTCGAACCGGTTCGCGTTCCAGACAGTCATATGGCTGTGCTATCCTCGCAGCTAGAAAGCAAAGCAGATGCGGCATTCCTGGCTCCATTTCGTAGCGCTCTGCCCACGATTCCCTCGCGTGGCGGCCCAGGTGCTGCCCTCTGCCACGCGACCTCGTCTCTTCGCCGGCGACTAATCTACGCCTCCGCCAGCTTTCTGTCCCGGTCTCCGATCTCTCCACCCGGCCTGGGCCACCTTTTCTCGCCACAATTTGTAACACCTCTTGCATAGAGGAGGAGCTCCTACCATGCCCACCCATGGCATCGCCCAGAGTCCAGTTCAAAGCAAAACGCAAGCCTCCCCGCACGCCCCCCGCATCTCCGGACCACTGCCGGGGCCTAAGGCTCGCGCGATCGTCGAGGCAGACGATCGCTGGATTTCTCCCTCCTACACACGGAGCTATCCGTTGGTGGCCAAGCGCGGACGCGGCACCCGGGTGGAGGATGTAGACGGCAACGAGTTCCTGGACTTCGCCGCCGGCATCGCGGTCACCTCGACTGGCCATTGCCACCCCGAGGTGGTGAAAGCCATTCAGCAGCAGGCCGGCGAGCTGATCCACATGTCCGGCACGGACTTCTACTACGAGGGACTGGTCACGCTGGCGGAGCGGCTCTCTGCCGTAGCGCCCATGCCGGGGCCGCATCGCTTCTACTACGGCAACTCCGGCGCGGAGGCCGTCGAGTGTGCCCTGAAGCTGGCCCGCTACCACACCGGGCGGCAAAACGTGATCGCCTTCTTCGGCGCCTTCCACGGCCGCACCATGGGGGCGCTGTCGCTCACCGCGTCGAAGCCGCAGCAGAAGCGGCGGTTCGCACCCCTGGTGCCGGGGGTGACGCATGTGCGCTATCCGTATGCGTACCGCGGCTGTTCGGGCGGTCCGCAGGAGGAGGAAGACTTCGCGCTGGGGTGCGCGCGGTATATCGAGGAGAAGCTGTTCAAGACCATGCTGCCACCGGAGGAGGTGGCGGCCATCTTCGTGGAGCCGATCCAGGGCGAGGGTGGATATGTGGTGGCACCCACCATCTTTATGCAGGAGCTGCGGCGGATCTGTGACCGTCACGGCATCCTGTTGGTGGCCGATGAGGTGCAGTCGGGGGCTGGGCGCACGGGCAAGTGGTGGGCCATCCAGCATACGGGCGTGGAGCCAGACATGGTGTGCATGGCGAAGGGGATCGCGTCAGGGATGCCGCTGGGGATCTGCATGACGCGCGCCGAGCTGATGGACTGGAAGCCGGGATCGCACGCGTCGACCTTCGGCGGGAATCCGGTGGCGATTGCCGCGGCGCTGGCGACGATGGATGTGCTGGAGCGCGAGGGCATCGCGAATGCCGCGAAGATCGGCGCGGCGATGATGCCACGGCTGCGCGGATGGCTGAAGAGTCATCCGATCGTGGGCGATGTGCGCGGGCGCGGATTGATGATCGGGATCGAGATTGTGAAGGACCAGAAGACGCGGGAGGCGGCGCCGGTACTGCGCGATCGCATCGTCGATCTGGCGTTCGAGCGCGGGCTGCTGATCCTGGGCTGCGGCGAGACGTCGCTTCGGCTGGCTCCGCCGCTGGTGGTGCAGCAGGGCGAGGTGGATGTGGCGCTCGATATCCTGGAGGAGTGCATCGGGATTGCGCAGGGTGAGCACAATGTCACCGAGACGCAGTACCAGGCTGAGGTCCACGCTTCGCAGTCTTAGGGATTTGCCATCCAGGCAGACGCACTCACGTGCGTGTTCGGACTAGGCGGCTTCCGATGGAAGCCGCCGTTTGTTTTGCCATAAACCCATGTCCCAACCGAGGGACATGGGGCACCCGGGTTTTTGGTTATTCCTCTTCGTCGTCGTCTTCTTCTTCGCAGTTGGCTTCTTCTTCTATGTCTTCGATGTCCCAGCCGTAGTCCTGCGGGGCGAGGGCGATGCCGTCGCTGGTGTAGGTGACGGTGCGCACGCCGTGGGAGGGAATGTTGAGGTGCTTCGCGTTCGCCGAGGCGACCTGCAGGCCGTAGAGAAGGAGGCTGGCGCGTTTCGGGTCGAGCTGATTGGCGGCGAGGGCCTGAAGGACGTCGATGAGGGCGAGCTGGATGGATTCGGTGTCCTCGACCGGCGGGAGTTGCAGGGGGAGACTCTGCTCGGCATCGGTCTCGCGGGTAGCGCCGACGGGATAGGTGCCGTAGTCGATGGTCTGGAGTGCTGTCTCCCGTGTCGCACCTGAGGGAGATGCGGCACTCGTTTCCGTGGCACTGCCAGCCTGTGTGGTATCCCACCCTTCGCTTCGCTCAGAATGGGGCACCCTCGTTTCGGGATGGGATGGCTGGAGCGACCCGCGGTCCAACTGGGCCATCGGCGCAAAGCGGCCATTCGTCTGGCGGCGGTTGTGGCGGATGGTTTGCCGCTCGTGCATGCGGGCATGGAAGTAGCACCAGTGGCTGCCCTGGATGGCGGCAGCGCGGCAAGTGTCACCAGACGGCCTAACATGTCGACATTCCGGATACATTTCAGTTCCCTTCTGAGCTGTTGGCTGGCGTAGCGCTGCCAGTCGGTGGTGTTGAGTAAGGTGACCGGGACCCCCTCCCCCCTCCGGTGCGGGAGGGCTCGGTAGAACATCAGTCGAATCATGAGGATATGGGCGGTCCCGAGCATCAAATATGTCTTTCTAAAGGGGTTATCGGTAAATATGTCTTGTGTAAGAACTTAGGGCCACTTGCGCGGCTGCCTATAAAACAAAAAAGCCACCGCGACGGTGGCTTTTGGTATTTCGGGCTCTCCTGGGGGAGGTTGCTCTATTTCAAGTGTAGCGAATTGAGTGGGATGATCTGGCAGTTTTTTCGATTGGCACCCGGTGACGGTTCCAAATCAGGATTGCGTCCGGATCAGGCTTACTTTGCGGAGGTGCGCGCGAGCAGATCCACCTGGGTGCAGGTGTGGGTGCTTTCCGCCTGCTCGAGCGAATACTCGTTGTACGAGGAGGCGATGGCACTGTGACAGCGCAGACAGATCGAATCGCTGGTACCGTCGCCGTTAGGGACGTGCTGGAAGGAGAACCTGGTTGTGAATCGGAAGGCTGGGAGAGATTGGGTGGCCATGAGCTGGCCTCGTTTCCTGCGGCGGGACGTCCTTCGACGCTAGTTTGAGTTTAGGAGCTGTGCGCGGGGGGAGTCGCGCGGAATCGGGAGGTCAGGACCTCGCGCGGGCGCGATCCGACATCCATGCGTGCAGATCGAGGAGGGTGCAGGTGTGGATGCTTTCCTCATGGGCGAGCCACGCCTCCTGCTGGCTGGTGGCTACGGTTCTGTAGCAGCGGAGGCAGATGGAGTCACAGGTTCCATCTTCGTTATTTCTATGCTGGAAGTTGAGGCTATACGGGGAGAAATGAAGATTCGTGGCAGCCATGGCTGGCCTGCTTTCAAACGGCTGGAACTGCTGGAGACGTTATCAACATTCTACGCTTCGGCTACCCCTCCGGTTATGAATCGTGGGGCGAGTCGGAACGGGAGCATTTGTAGAGGGTGGGGTGGGGTGATCTGGCAGTTTTTCGGCTGGGGTTCCCGTTATGGGGTTACGGCCTGCTTGCGCCGTCGATGCTGATGACGAGCTCTCGGGCGGCTTCGGTCTCGTGACGCTGTCGAAGCCCGTGCGGGGCGCTGGTGCGGGACTGGAAGTGGATGGATTTCTGCAACAGGCCCGCGATGCGCTCCATCTCCATCTCGATTGCGCCGCTGGTGATGCGCCACTCGTCTTTGCTGCTCATGGTGCTATTCGACCATGCGCGAGCGCGGATGGCGATGCTA
>JAUTWX010000240.1 GCA_030838385.1 Acidobacteriaceae bacterium | reverse complement strand
GCGACGTGGTGATCAGCGTGGTGGTGAATGCTGAGCAAACGGAGGATGTCTTGTTTGGCGACGGCGGCGCGGCAGCAGCCATGGCGGCCGGCAAAGTCTTCGTGATGTGCTCTACCGTCGATCCTGGGTGGTCGATCGCGCTGGAGAAACGTCTGGCGGAAAAGGGAATTCTGTATCTTGATGCGCCCATCTCCGGCGGGTCGGCCAAGGCCGCCAAGGGCGAGATCACCATGATGACGTCAGGCAGTCCCGATGCATATGCAAAGGTAGGGGGCGCCCTCGATGCTATGGCGGCGAAGGTCTATCGCCTTGGCCCGTCGGCTGGAAACGGCAGCAAGGTCAAGATCATCAACCAGCTTCTAGCGGGCGTGCATATTGCGGCCGCCGCGGAAGCGATGGCACTGGGTTTGCGCGAAGGTGTGGATCCAGCGGCTCTCTACGACGTGATTACCCATAGCGCCGGGAACAGCTGGATGTTCGAGAATCGCATGGCTCATGTGCTGGCCGCCGATTACACTCCTCTGTCGGCGGTAGACATCTTCGTAAAGGACCTCGGCCTGGTACTCGACACGGCGCGCGCCAGCAAGTTTCCTTTACCGCTCGCCAGCACCGCACACCAGATGTTTCTGCAAGCGTCGAGTTCGGGCTTTGGCCGGGAAGACGATTCGGCGGTGATCAAGATATTTCCCGGGATCGATCTGCCAAGGGGTGCCGCAACTTCATAGATGTTCGTACATCTCATTCATTGAGTGCGCCTGAAGGAGCTTGATGACAAGTCGAACAGCTTTAGTAGTTGGAGCAACGGGCATTGTGGGCCTCAACCTGGCAACACTGCTTGCAGACCAACCGGACTGGCAGGTATACGGCCTCGCGCGTAATCCAAAGCCTGGCAAAGGAGTTCAGGCGGTTGCAGCGGACCTGCTCAAGCCGGACGCGCTTCGCGACGCAATCGCGGGTATCGAGCCTACGCATGTTTTTGTCACCACGTGGATGCGGCAACCGACAGAGGCGGAGAACATCAAGGTCAACGCCGCCATGGTGCGCAATGTGCTGGATGCCCTTTCCTCAGCTGCTTCAGTGCAGCATGTTGCCCTGGTGACGGGGCTCAAGCACTACCTGGGGCCGTTCGAAAATTACGGAAAAGGTAAGCTGCCGGCCACACCTTTCCGCGAAGAACAAGGAAGACTTGAGGTTGCGAACTTTTACTATGCACAGGAAGACGAGGTATTCGCGGCAGCGCAACGAGACGGCTTCACCTGGAGTGTGCATCGACCTCACACGATTATCGGTTACGCGTTAGGGAATGCCATGAACATGGGCGTTACCCTCGCGACGTATGCGACGATCTGCCGCGAAACTGGCCTGCCCTTCCTCTTTCCGGGTTCCGGGGTTCAATGGAACGGCCTCACCGATATGACCGACGCGCGTCTGCTTGCGCGGCATCTGCAGTGGGCGTCGACCACACCCGCAGCACAAAACGAAGCATTCAATGTGGTCAACGGCGATGTGTTTCGCTGGAGCTGGATGTGGCAGCAGATTGCCCGATGGTTTGATATAGAACCTGCGGCATTTCCAGGCAAAGGCACACCACTGGAATTGCAACTTGCCGACAAGGCGCCGGTCTGGGCTGAAATCGCTCGCAGGCACAACCTGGCGGAGCCTGATTTGAAAGTGCTCGCGTCCGCGTGGCACACCGACGCCGATCTCGGCCGTCCGATCGAAGTGCTTACGGATATGAGCAAGAGCCGTAAGCTTGGTTTTCTCGATTACCAGCCGACCGATGAGAGCTTCTTCGATCTGTTCGCGAAACTGCGCGAACAGCGCATCATTCCGTGACGGCGCGGTTTTTTATGCCGAGATCTCGATGGTATTTGCTTTGTGGTGTGTGGTGCGGCGGCGCCAGCGCAGTAGACGATTGAAGAACAAGACCAGTCCGGTAAACGAGAGCAGGACAGCCACACACGCCGTCAGAGCCGCGAGTGTTTCACCCCACCATCCGCCGGCTTCCCCGGTATGAATGAAGCGCACCCAAGCGCGCCAACGTTGGCCCCGGTTCAAGGACGCGAAAGGCTCACGGTGCAATTCCTCCAGGGTGTTGGGGTCGATCAAGACCTGCTCGTGTTTCTCGGGATGTCCGCCGTCACCTCGGTCCACAAGAAAGCTCAGACCTTCCTTGCCCGGGGGTGAGCGAAGACTTGTGCTCTGCCAGTCTTCGACGCCGCTGGTGGCCTGAGCAAAAGCCTGGTCCAGATGGGCGGGCAAGGAATATTTTCCTGGTGCGCGACGGCGCAGGGCGGCTCCATTTCCCCTGCCCGGCGGTTGCGGATGCGGATCCTGATGCGTGGTCACCATCTCGACGGGCGCAGGAAGAGCCGCGGTGACGAGAGCCATCAAGGCATCGAGGGGCAATCTAATCTGCTGACGAGAGGGATCGATTCGATACGAGTGCTCATCCGCCGCCCGCACAATCGGCCGCTCATAGGCCAACAGCGCGCCGGTGACGGAAAAGAAAATAACCAGGAGGCTGATCAGCGCCCCCGCGCTCAGATGCATCCAGAAGAGTACCCGTCGCACGTAGCTACACCTCTGCCCACTGCCGCAGCAGATTGTGGTAAATGCCGGTGAGCTGAACAGCCGCCGGGTTCGACGGCATGTCGCGGTTCACGCGCTGGGTAGCGTTATCGAGATCGAACAGGAGAGTCCGCTGAGCATCGCTACGCACCATGCTCTGGATCCAGAAGAACGATGAAACGCGGCGCCCGCGTGTTACTGGCTCGACGCGGTGCAGACTCGAGGAAGGATAGACCACCATGTGTCCCAACGGCAGCTTGGCTTTATGAATGCCGTAGGTGTCCTCGATGATCAGGTCGCCACCGTCATAGTCTTCGGGCGGAGTCAGAAAGAGGGTCGCCGAGAGGTCGCTGCGCACGCGGTGCGAACTTCCTTTTACGTGACGGATCGCATTGTCTACATGCGTGCCAAAAGACTGCCCACCGCCATAGCTGTTGAAGAGCGGTGGGAAGACCTTCATAGGCAAAGCGGCCGAGATGAAGAGCGAATTCTGGCCAAGCGCGGTGAGGATCATGTCGCCGATCTCCATTGCCGCCGGATGACCTTCGGGGACCTGGAGATTGTCCTTCGCCTGGGCCGACTGGTGGCCGGCAGTCACGCGGCCATCTACCCACTCAGCCGAAGCTAGAGTTCGCCGTGCGTGGGCTATTTGATCGGCGGTTAAGACGTGGGGAATCGTAATCAACATTGTTGCTGGCTTCTCCTTCACGG
>JAUTWX010000457.1 GCA_030838385.1 Acidobacteriaceae bacterium | reverse complement strand
GATCGGGGTTGGCATTGACTTCGCGCAATGTGTAACCGCGCATGGTGAGTTGCTTGTGCAGCGCGACGACAAGTGGGAAGGGGGTGGGCTTGAGCGAGAGTGATCCGTACTCGATGAGGATGGCGTGCATCGCGGCGGCGGCACAGAGCTGCTCGACGAAGGGGCCGGCAACGGGATCGAAGAGGACGCGCGCGCCTTTGCCGCCGGTGATCTTGTCGACGCGAGTGACTAGGTCTTCCTCGGCGGTAGCGATGACGTGGTCGGCACCTAGTTCGTGAAGCTCTTCGCGCTTCTTTGAGGTGCGCGTGGTGGCGATCGCGATGGCGCCTTGCTCTTTGGCGATCTGGATGGCGGCGACGCCCACGGAACTGGAGGCGGCCGAGATGACGACGAAGTCGTCCTTGGCGATGCGGCCGAGGTTGACGAGTCCGCCCCACGCCGTGAGGTATTGCATCCACATCGCCGCGGCTTCGGTGGGTGTGAGCTTTTCCGGATAGGGCGCGATGTTGGCGACGGGCACGACCGCCTCCTCGCCGAGCACGGGATAGTCATTGATGGAGAAGCCGGGCACGGTGGCGACGGCGTGGCCGATCCAGGTGCGGTCGACGCCGGGGCCGATGGCTTCAATGATGCCGGCGGCTTCGTAGCCGAGGCCGGAGGGCAGCCGCGGCTGCTCGAGGTACTGGCCCCGGGTGTAGAGGGCCTCAGCGCGGTTGAGACCGACGGCCTGAACGCGGATGCGGACTTCGCCGGTATTGGGCTCGCGGGAGGGCTGGTCCTCAAACTTGAGGACCTCGGGACCGCCGAGCTGATGGAAGCGCACAACCTTGGGCATGGAGCTCTCCTTGTTTCACTTCGATGAGCGTGTGGCGGCGCGGGGTGCAGGGGAGTACGAAGGTGATACGCGCGGTTGCAATTTGGCGAAAAGGAGGAGAAGAGAGCGGATAAACTTGAGTTGCGCGGATCCCTTGTAGTTCTGGAATTCGCGCGAGCCCAGGGGAGGGCTGCACGGCCGGTTGATGAACCATCGCGGTTGGAAGTGGGTATGGATTGCGACCGCCGCCGCGCTGCTGGCGGTGGGCGGCTGCCGCAAGCAGAAGCAGGCGCAGCCGAAGCCGCTATCGCCGGAGAGCGTGGCGCTGCACGAGATGGCTGCTCAAGCGCGGCTGGACACGATGCGCTGGCCGAATTTTTCCGATCTGAAGCAGCCGGTCGAAGGTTTCTATACTGCGCATGAGTTTGAGCCGGTGTGGCTGAAGGGCAAGCAGCCGACCGAACAGGCGCGGCAGATGATGGCCGCTTTTGCTGCGTGCTCGACGGACGGGCTCGACCCCGAGGACTATGACAGCGCGCCGTCAGGCGCTGCACGGGACAGCGCGCGCTGGGCGGCGCGTGCGGCGACGATTCGCACGGCTCAGGACCGTGCGGCCTTCGATATGGCCATGACTGTGTCCACGATGCGCTATCTCAACGATGAGCACAACGGGCGCGTGGATCCGAAACGATTCAACTTCGGCGTCGACATCAACCAGAAGCGCTACGACCTGCCGAAGTTCCTGACGGAGAATATCATCGCGTCGAACAATGTGGGCGCGGTGCTGATCACTGTGCCGCCGCAGAATAACGAGTACAGGCGCACGTTGGCCGCGTACCGGCATTGGGTGGAGCTGGCGAAGCAGGATCCCGGCGGCGGGCTGCCGCCGGTGGCGCGACAGATGAAGCCGGGCGATGCATATGCGGGTGCGGCGCGGATGCGCGAGCTGCTGGTGCTGGATGGTGACCTGAAGGACGACACGCAAGGGACAGATGCGGCGAACGGCGATACGGCGACCGCGGCCTCGAGGCACTACGAGCCGGCGTGGGCGGCGGCGGTGCGGCACTTCCAGTTTCATCACGGCCTGCAGGCGGACGGCAAGATCGGGCCGCCGACGATCGCGGCGATGAATGTGCCGACGGCGGAGCGTGTGCATGCACTGGCGATTGCGTTGGAGCGCTGGCGCTGGCTGCCGGACGTCTATCAGAACGCGCCCATTTTCGTGAACCTGCCGGAGTTCAAGCTGCGCGTGTATTCCAGTGAGCTGCCACCGGCACTCGACCTGAAGCCGGAAGTTCCTGAGGAGGTGGCAGTGGTGCATGCGAGCGAGCGGCCGGCGCCGGCGGACATGACGAGCGACCACACGAAGATCGCGTTGGAGATGAATGTGGTGACGGGCAAGGCGGGCATCAAGCCACCGGAAAAGCCGGGCCAACAGCCGGAAGACCACCAGACGCCGATGCTGGTGAACCTGATGCGCTATCTGATCTTTCGGCCGTACTGGTCGGTGCCGATCGACATCACGCAGCGCGAGGTGCTGCCGGGCATTGCGAAGGACCCGAACTACCTGGCGGAACACGACTTTGAAATCGTCGATCACCGCAAGAAGCCGGTAATATACACGCCTAAGGTGGACAAGCTGCTATTGCATGGGGAGCTGATGGTGCGACAGGATGCAGGGCCGGATAACTCGCTCGGGCTGGTGAAGTTCATGTTCCCCAATCCGTACTCGATTTATCTGCACTCGACACCGGCAGTGGGGCTGTTCACCCGGACGCGGCGCGACTACAGCCACGGCTGTGTGCGGGTGGAGAAGCCGCTGGCGTTGGCGGCGTGGATCCTGCGCGACCGGGAGGAATGGACGCCGGACAAGATTGACGGAGCGATGAACACCGGCGACGACAACAAGGCGGTGGGGCTGAAGCAGACCATCCCGGTGACCATCTTCTACGACACGGCATACGTGGAGCCGGATGGAAGCGTCGATTTCACGCGCGACATCTACGGTTATGACAAGCTGCTGGATGAGACGCTGGCGGTGGGAAGGCCGTATCCGACCAAGGCGATTGCGCCGGTGGTGGATGTGCACGACGAGCGGTGATCGGGCGGCGCTATGCGGCTTTCAGAACGATCTTTCCGCTGGGGTGGCTTTCGGCTTCACGGTGAGCCTCCTGGACCTGATCGAGCGGGAGCGTGTTCGCAATCGGGATGGTGAATTCGCCGCGTGCGACTTCGTCGGCGAGTTCATAGAGGCGTGAGGCGTCGGGCTGCGCGACCAGACGGACGACCCTTACGTTGTGCTGCGCGGCGTCGGGAGGCGGCTCGACCACGGTGCCGAAGACGCCGCAGGGCTTGAGCGCTTTGAGCGCGCGGGCCGCGGTGGGACCACCCACGGTGTCGGCGACGGCGTCGAGGTCGTGGAGTTTTTCGAACTGCTTCGGATCGTCGGTAGCGATGACCTGGAACCTGTCGGCACGATCTCCATCAGCCTGCTCTGGGCCGAGGAACTGCGCCTCTTTCACCTGCGAAGCGCGGACGCCAGCGATGACCTTCGCGCCATGCTTGAGGGCGACATGCACGGCGCTTCTGCCGACGCTGCCGGCTGCGCCCAGGACGAGGACGGTCCAGCCGGCCTCGACTTTGATGGCGCGCTCGATGAGCTGCGCGCCGGTGAGCAGGACGAGTGGCAGCGCGGCGGCCTGTTCGAAGCTTAGCTTGTCCGGGATGGGGGCAAGCACGTCGGCCTTGGCGGTGGTGAGCTCGGCATAGGTGCCGTTGGCCATGGCCATGAAGCGCTGGCCCTCTGCGAAGCCGACGACGCCTTCGGCGGCACGGACGACTTCACCGGCCAGATCGCGACCGAGGATGGCGGGTAACTCGACCCCCATGCGTTTCGCGGCGGAGCCATTGCGGATCTTCAAGTCGACGGGATTGACGCTGGTGGCGCACACGCGGACGAGCACCTCGCCTCTGCCGACTTCCGGGTTATCCACGTTCTGCATGTGGAGCTGGTCCACTCCGCCGAAACCATCGATTACGACTGCTTTCATGACTGTTGCCTCCTGGTTAGAGAGATGACGGCGGAGGGTAGGGCGTTTGCCTCGCGATTGCGTGCTCTTCAAGAGAAGTACTATGCGGCCACTCGATGCGATGGAACGATTCGTGGAGGCGGGTGGGCCGCTCGGGGTGAATGCTTTCGACGAAGGCGATGCGCCCGGCGAGGTGCGCGCGAAAGCCCGGATGGCGGACGCGATTCTAGGCGTCGGGTCCGGTGCGGATGCAGTTGGTGAGGATGGCCTTCAGCTCGTCGAAATCCCGGCGCGGGATGTTGCAGCGTTGATTGATGACAAGCCCGCCGAGATGCTGGCGTACGCCGGGGCGCATGAGCCCGGTCTTGCGGTAGTGGACGTGGAAGCCTTCTTCCATGACGATGGCAGCGACCTGGGTGGCCAAGCGGGCGGCGTGCTTTGCAAAGATCTCATCTCCGGAGAACGCGAGGTCGTCTGCATAGCGCGCGTAGGCAGCGCTTGCCGCGCGGGCGAGCCCGGCGAGACGGCTGTCCAGCCGCCGGCAACAGAGGTGTGCGATGGCCGGCGAGGTGGGCGCACCCGCGCGGCAGGTGCGTGCGGCGGTAAAGGGCCCCCGGGCTATTCGCAACTGCTCGGGATTGCAATCCATGCCGCAGTTGCGCCAGACGTGCGGCGGCGTGGAGGTGGTGCAGAGGGCGCCGAGCATGTCGGCGACAGGCTCCGGGTAGCCGAAGGTGCGGAAGATGGCCTGCACGCGCGAGCGCCGGATGGAGGGGAAGAAGCTGCGGAGATCCATGCGCAGGACTGCGGCACGATTGATGATGCGATGGCAGCTTGTCATATTCCCCGGGTTATCCCCGGAGAGGTTTGGAGGGAAGCCGGAGCTTCCTACCGCGCCGTGGCTTGTAACGCCCGCCGTCGAGAGATGATATCAGGCTGGGAACGATACGCCAGAGCTACATCCCTGTGACGTGGGTGCTGTGGTGGCGGCGCTGTGCGATTTGCCGGTGATGGCTGCTGACGCGGCGGAGATGGCCGCGGCGATGGCGGCGCGGGGAGTAGGTCCAGGTTCGGATGGCGCCTACGTCGACGTGCACGAAGTGCGAGGTGGGGTAGTAGCCAACGCCGCCTTCGTTGAGCGAAAGCGCGGCATTGCGGAGGTGCACAGTGGAGGAGCCGGGGATCTGGATGTCGATGGCGTGGCCGAGGAGGTGCTGCGAATGCTCGGCGACACCCTGACTGGAGGCGCGGAGAACGTCGTTGGTTTCCTGGGTGCGGTAGCCGCAGACGATGTCGATGGTGGAGCCGGGGCGACGAAGGCGGATGAGGATGTCGTGGAGCAGATCGAACTCCCGCGGGTCGTAGGCGACGACGTCGTTGGTGTTGTGGTCCCGCAGGAAGTAGTTCAGGCGCGCGATGGCATCGGGCTGATAGTCGTCGCCGATGCGGTAGACGATATCGATGTCCTCGAGCGTATGCGTGTTGTGCAGGCGGAGGCGATAGGGCTCTGTGGCGTAAGCGGCGGGCACGACTGGGACGGCTGCGGCAAGCGCGGTGTGGAAGTCGGGATCACTGGCCTGAGCGGCGGGATTGTCCTCGTCGGGAATTGTGCGGACGGCTGGCTGAACGGGAAGTTCTCCGGCCGGCGTAGCGGACTGAGTGGAGGTTTGCGGCGCCGCCGGTTCGGCGGCTTGCGGCGCGATCAGCTGCGTGGCCGAGTCAGAGGGTGTGTTGGTCAGGATGGCTGGCGTGGCGGCGTCCGCGCCCTGAGCGCGGGCGTGGCTCGGAGCAGCGATGGATGCGAGGGCGAGGGCTGCGATCGCGAGAAGGGTACGGTGCCGCAAAAGCAGGCCTCCGAAAACCAGTAGGGGATTCCGAATGAGCGGAGCAAAAGGGGATTGCCTCAGCTCATTCGTGTCTCTCCATTGTAGGGGAGAATGGCCCGGGGACCAGTACACCTTTTTGGGCAGGATTTGCCATCCAGGCCTCGGAGCCGGGGCGCACTACTTGGTCAAGGGGCGATGGTCAAGGATGATGACGCGGGTGACCTGCCAGGCGTTGGGGACCATTTCCAGTTGCGGACTTCGGGCATGTCTTCGCCGTGCTCGGAGACGTAGAGCTTGTGCTTCTCCATCAGCTCGGAATGGCGTTGGCGGAACTCGGCGAAGCGCGGCTGGAAGCGGGGAACGTACTTGAGCGCGTCGAGAGCGAGGGTGTAGCGGTCGAGCTCGTTGAGCACGGTCATGTCGAAGGGCGTGGTGGTCGTGCCCTCCTCTTTGTAGCCGTGAATGTGGAAGCCGGCGTGATTGTGGCGCTTGTAGGTGAGCTTGTGGACGACGGTGGGGTAGCCGTGGAAGGCGAAGATGACCGGCTTGTCGACCGTGAAGAGCCGGTCGAAGGCTTCGTGCTCGATGCCGTGCGGATGCTGGTCGAAGGTTTCGAGGGTGAAGAGGTCGACGACGTTGACGACGCGGACGCGGAGGTCGGGCGCCCAGTCGCGCAACACGGTGACGGCGGCCATCGTCTCGAGTGTGGGGACGTCGCCGGCGCAGGCCATGACGACCTCGGCGTCGCCGTTGTCATTTGACGCCCAGTCCCATGCGCCGAGGCCAGCGATGCAGTGCTGGACTGCACCCTCAACGTTGAGCCACTGTGGCGAGGGCTGCTTGCCGCAGATCATGAGGTTGACGTAGTTGCGCGAGCGCAGGCAGTGGTCGGTGACGGAGAGCAGGGTGTTCGCGTCTGGCGGCAGGTAGATGCGGACGGTGTCGGATTTCTTGTTGGCGACATGGTCGATGAAGCCGGGGTCCTGGTGGGAGAAGCCGTTGTGGTCCTGACGCCAG
Organism: Acidobacteriaceae bacterium; assembly: GCA_030838385.1. Taxonomy (GTDB): domain Bacteria; phylum Acidobacteriota; class Terriglobia; order Terriglobales; family Acidobacteriaceae; genus KBS-83. The sequence goes on along the minus strand of JAUTWX010000457.1, from coordinate 11,636 downwards.
ACGTGCGAGGTGAGCAGATAGTTGAGCGAGGCGATGGGCTTGCGCCAGGGCAGCTTGTGGCAGGCCTTGAGCCACTTGGCGTGCTGGTTGAACATCGAGTCGACGATGTGGATGAAGGCTTCGTAGCAGGAGAAGAAGCCGTGGCGGCCGGTGAGCAAGTAGCCCTCGAGCCAGCCTTCGCAGAGATTTTCTGAGAGCACTTCCATGACCCGGCCGTCGACGGAGAGGTTTTCGTCGACCGGCTCGTAGCGCGCGTCCCAGCGTTTGCCGCTGGCCTTGTAGACGGCCTGCAGGCGATTGGAGGCGTTCTCATCGGGCGCGAACATGCGGAAGTTGCGCGTGGCGAGGTTGCGGCGCATCACCTCTTCAAGCATGTTGCCGAGGATGGTGGTGGCGGAGTCTTCGGTTGCGCCGGGTGAATCAACCTTGACGGCGAAGTCGCGGAAGTTCGGCATATCGAGCGGCTGGAGGAGCAGGCCGCCGTTGGTGCTCGGGTTCACACTCATACGCTCGAGTCCGCGGGGCGCGACGGCACTGATGGATTCGTGGAGACAGCCTTGATCGTTGAAGAGCTCTTCGGGTTTGTAGGAGCGGAGCCATTCTTCGAGCAGCTTGAGGTGCTCGGGGTTGGTGCGGACTTCTTCAAGTGGCACTTGATGGGCGCGCCAAGTACCCTCGACCTGCACGCCATCGACGACTTTGGGGCCGGTCCAGCCTTTCGGCGTGCGCAGGATGAGCATGGGCCAGCGGGGACGCGTGGCATCCTTCTTCTCGCGGGCGTGCTGCTGGATGCGGCGGATTTCGCCGTAGATGGTGTCGAGTGTTTCGGCCATGCGGCGATGCATTTCGGCCGGATCGTCGCCTTCGAGGAAGTGCGGCGCGTATCCGTAGCCTTCAAACAGTGACTTGAGCTCGTCCTGCTCGATGCGGGCGAGCACAGTGGGGTTCGCGATCTTGTAGCCGTTGAGGTGAAGGATAGGGAGGACTGCACCATCGGTGATGGGGTTGAGGAACTTGTTCGAGTGCCAGGACGCGGCGGCGGAGCCGGTCTCGGCCTCGCCATCGCCGACGATGCAGGCGACGAGGAGGTCGGGATTGTCGAAGGCGGCGCCGTAGGCGTGGAGGAGCGAGTAGCCGAGCTCGCCGCCTTCGTGGATGGAGCCGGGGACGTTGGCGGCGTTGTGCGAGGGGATGCCGTAAGGCCAGGAGAACTGGCGAAAGAGGCGCTTGAGACCGTCGTGATTGCGCTCGATATCGGGGTAGACCTCGGTGTAGGTGCCTTCGAGGTAGGTGTTGGCGATGATGCCGGGCGCACCATGGCCGGGGCCGACCACGAGCATGGCACTGGCGTGCTGGTGGCGGATGATGCGGTTGAGGTGGAGATAGATGAAGTTGAGTCCTGGGGTGGTGCCGAAGTGGCCGAGCAGGCGCGGCTTGATGTCGTCGCGGGTGAGCGGGCGGCGGAGCAGCGGATTGTCGCGCAGGTAGATCTGGCCGACGGAAAGATAGTTGGCGGCGCGCCAGTAGGCGTCCATGAGATCGAGTTCGTGCTGGTCGATATGCGATGCGTAGGGATGCGCAGCGGCCGGTGCTTTCGGACTACGGGATCTGGGGGTGGCTTTGGCGGCGGTCGGCATGGGAATCTCCTTGCGGCTTGGTAGGTGCGCGACGCGGGGTCTTCGCAGTTGGATGCACCGGAGTGAACTGATTCACTTCAGGGGACACTGGCCCTGTTACTCCGATATTAAAGAGTGGCGGCTGTGATGGTATACAAGCCACGGGCGGACAGGAACGCATGGCGTTTAGAGCGCGGGCGAGATGGATGGCGGCGGTCGCGTGCGGTGCCGTGCTGGTGCTTGGCGTGAGTTTGCAGAGCGCCGACAGACCGGTGAGTGCGGCTTCGCAGGCGCAACCTGTTCCCAGTTCGCCTGATGCTGCGTGTGCGGGATGCCATCGCGCGGTCTATGAGCATTACGAGGGGACGCCGATGGCACGGGCGAGTGGCCCGGCGATGGATGGGCCAATGGAGGGGAGCTTTACCCAAAAGGCCTCCGGCGTGCACTACAGGATATTTGAGCGCGATGGCGCGGGCTGGCTGAGCTATGCGCGCCCGGTGACGGCGGCGGGCGGATATCTGAACGGCGAGGTGAAGCTCGCCTACTTTGTCGGATTGAATACCCGCGGGCGCACGTATCTCTTCGAGCGCGATGGCTACTGGTTTGAGACGCCGGTGAATTGGTATGCCAAGAAGCGCGTGTAGGACATGCGCCGAATTATCTGAACGCACGCGAAATGCCGTTGACCCTGCCGGTGGATGCGAACTGCCTGCATTGCCACGTGAGCGGGTGGCGGCGGTACTACCGGGGGCGCGCAATCATTTCGCGCGCGCGCCGTTTGCGCACGGCGGTATTGGTTGTGCATCGTGCCATGGCGACGACGCGGCGGAGCACTTGCGAACCAAGGGCAAGGCGGCGGTGCTGAACCCGGCGAAGCTGGACGCGGCGCGGCGGGATTCGGTGTGTTTGCAGTGCCACCTGGAAGGCGAGACGGCGGTGTACCGGCTCGGACGTTCGCTGGCGACGTACCGGCCGGGGGAGGCGTTGTTCGACAGCGTTGTTTACTTTGTGCGCGAGGGTGAGATTGGACCGAATGGGCGGGCGACCTCGCAGTATGAGGCGCTGTTGCAGAGTGCATGCAAGCGGGCGAGTGGCGACCGGATGACCTGCACGATATGCCACGATCCACATAACAGCCAGACGACGGCGACTCCTGCGGCGCGGGTGGCGTACTATCGCGCGAAGTGCCTTGCTTGCCATACGGGTGCGAAGTACGCCACCGCGCACCATCCGGAGCAGCGGGATTGTGCGACCTGCCACATGCCGCGCGGGGTGAGCGAGGACATTGCGCATGAGCAGGTGACGACCATCGGATACAGATTGCGAACACCGCTTCGGAAACTCCAAGTGGGACGGTGATGGAGCGAGCGAGCAAGAGCGGGACGCTGGTGCCGATCGGGGCGGAGAAGGCGAGCGACCGCGAGCTGGGGCTGGCGTATGCGCAGATGGCGCAGCATGGGGATCGGGTGAGCGGGCAAACGGCACTGACACTGTTACGAAAGGTCGAGTCGCTGGATGCGGCTATAGCGAAGGACGCGGAGCTGCATACGGAGCTGGGCTTTCTGGAGCAGAGAGCCGGAGATATTTCCGCAGCCGACCGTGAATACCGGGCAGCGCTGACGGTAGACCCGGATGACGGCACGGCGCGCGGTGATATGGCGGTGCTATTCGCCGGGACGGGTGACTATGCGACCGCGGTGCGGCTGTTGCAGCGTGTCTTCGATGCCGATCCGGCGCAGGCGGCAGCGGGCTACAACTTGGCGCTGGGACAGTGCCGGCTGGGTCAGAAGGACGACGCCCAGGCCACGCTGAAGCGGCTGCTGCGCTTTGCGCCAGACGACCAGCGGGCGCGCGCGCTGGTCGCGGCCCTGGCGGGTGGCGGCCAGCACTGTGGCGATTAACAGGACCCCGCGAGCCTGACGGCAGCCGGGAATAGACTTGATCTGTGCCGACCTATACACAGCCGACCGCGCTTGCCGTCCTCGATCCACGGGAATTGTCACAAACACTGTTGCTTGCGCTGGAGGAGGCGATTCGTACCGCCGAGCGGTATGACGACCGAGCAGCCTCCGCCCGACCGTCGCCGGAGAAGTGGAGCGCGAAGGAGGTGTTCGGGCACCTGATCGATTCGGCGGGGAACAACCTGCAGCGGATCGTGCGATTGAGCCTGGAGCCCACGCTCGATCTGCCGGGCTACGACGGAGAGGCATGGGTGGCGATGCAGCACTATGCCGACCGACCCTGGAGCGAAGTGGTGAGCCTGTGCCATACGCTGAACCTGCACCTGGCGCATGTGATTGCGCAGGTGAATAAAAAGCACCTGGGGCGCGTTTGGCGCTTCGAGGGCCGGGACTGGACGCTGGGGTTCATCATCGAGGACTATGTGGCGCACCTGCGTCACCATCTGGAAGCTTTGCCGCCTGCATAGAAGATACTTTCTTGGCAGAGAGTGCTCCCCGTACCACCGTATTAGTACAGTGATCTGGTGGAAGAGGCGTGGGCGATGCTGGAAACGCGAAATGGGGTAGAGCATGACTGACTTGGCGCCTGAATTGGCGATGCCACGCGCAGGCTGGTGAAGCGCTACGGCAGTGTGGATGCCGTGAATGGACTGAGCCTGTCCCTGCCGAAGGGCGCGATCTACGCGCTGGTGGGGCGCAATGGATCGGGGAAGACGACGACCATCCGCATGTTGCTGGACCTGTCGCTGCCGGACGCAGGCACAGCGCGAGCGCTGGGGATGGACTGTCATGCGGAGCGCGTAAAGGTGCGCTCAGGATGATAACAACAAGGAACATTATTGCTTTGCCGCGCCAGTGTTGAGGCGGGCTAAGTTGGCTCTTGCCTGGGCGTGCTGCGGATCGAGGGCGAGGGCGCGCTCAAAGTCGCTGCGGGCCTGGGCTGCTTGTCCGGATTGCGCGTGGAGGACACCGAGGTTGCTCCAGCCGTCAGCATCTTTTTGGTTGATGCGGAGGGCGGTCTGCTGCTCGGTAATGGCGCTGGCGAGATCGCCGCGGGCGGCGAGCAACTGCGCTAACAGCGAATGGTTGGTTGGATCCGAGGGATCGACGGCGATAGCGGAGCGTAGTGCGGCTTCGGCTTCTTCGGGATGGCGGGTCTGCTGATCGGCGAAGGCGAGCTGTTGATATATCGCGGGGTCGTGCGCGCCGGCGGCAATTGCTTTGGTGAGCAGCTCCTGCGTGTGCTGCGGATTGTTGGCCCCTAATTCTAGCGAAGCGTAATTGGCGAGTGTGTCTGTTTGCGCGGGATCGAGCGCGAGGGCGCGGTCGAACTCGGTGCGTGCTGCGTCGGGCTGCTGGAGTTGCGCGAGTGCTGCGCCCAGGCCTCCGTGGCCGGCGGCGTCATCGGGATGCTGCTGGAGCAAAGCGCGGTAGTCAGCGGCCGCGGCGTCGTATTGGTCATGCTGCAATTCGACTGTTGCGAGGTTGTACCGCGCGTCGGTGTAGGCAGGATCGAGCGTGAGAGCGTGTTTGTAAGTCGCGATTGCGGATCGCCAGTCGCCGTTCTGCTGTTGGGCCGCGCCTAGCGATGTGGCAATGCGGGCGTCGGTCGGCTCGGCCGCCGCTAGCTTGCTGTAGATCGAGATAGCGCCGCTCGCGTTGCCGCTCATGCTGTCGAGCGAGGCGAGGTTATAGGCGGCGAGCCGGTCGGTGGGATCGCGGGTGAGGCGGTGCTCCATCCAGGCGCGCTCGAGGAGCATGCGGGCGTCGCTATCGTGACCGTGGCGGTCACGTTCTATGGCATGGACTGGCAGCACCTGCAGCCACAGGTGGCCCATCTCGTCGGTGGAGCGGTTGCCGTTGTGCACGCGGATAGGCGGATTCGCGGGGTTGCGCGGATTGGCGGGGGAGTTGTCGTAGATGTAGCGCATGTGCAGCACGGAGCCCGCGGGCAGCAGCAGAGGCTTGCGATAGCTGTAGACGGACTGGCGGTCGATGTCCCAGTCCTTAATAAGGATGAGCGGGGTGCGGGCGCCGTTGGGTGCGATGGACCATGCTTCAAGCTGCTTGCCGAGGTAGTGGGCGTGGGGGTAGATGCCGAGCGCGTAGACGGCGATGGGCAGCCGCAACTCGTCTTCGACGACGAAGTGGCTGTTGCCGGCGGGGATGTCGAGTGCGGCATCGTGCTCGAGCTGGAGCAGCATGGGCGCGCGCGTGGGCGCTTTGTCCGTGAAGTAGAGGCCGATGCGCGGCTGCACGGTTTCGACGCGGCCGGTGGGTTTGAGGTGGATGTTGAGGATGAGGTCGTTGCCGGGATCGATACGCCAGGCCATGCCGGGCGGCTCGACGACGGCGGGTGTGTCGGGCTTCCAGAAGAGAAAGTGGCTATCGGGATCGAAGCGATCGCCAGAGCCGATTTCGAGCTCCATGCCGGGGATGCCTGCGCGCCAGTCGCTGGCGTACTGGCGGCGCAGCTCGGCGGTGCGGTCGATGAGGATGTTGGCGTGGTGGACGACCCGCGCGTTGCCCGGAAGGATCTCGACGGCTCGGACGTAGCGGGTGCGCGTGACGCTGACGGGATAAATGAAGTTGCGAAAGAGGTCCTGACCGTCGGCAGGAACGGTGAAGGACTCGGGCGCGGCGAGGACGATGTCGGGCGTGCCGAGTTGCCACTCCGATGTGTACTTCGGCGGCGTAGGTGCTTCGGCGGCATTGCCCTCGGGCATGCCGTCTTGGACCCAGCCCTTGATTTTATCGAGGTCTTCGGCAGAGAGGCGGCGGTTGTCGGCGAAGTCGCCGTAGCCGGGCTCGGGCAGCCACGGAGGCATGAATCGCGACTGGGTGACGGTGAGGATCTGTGTGGACCAGCGGCGTGCGTCGTCGTAGGTGAGCAGGCTGAATGGGCCGGCGCCGCCGGGACGATGGCAGGTGGTGCAGTTGCTGTAGAGGATGGGCGCGATCGGGTGTGACCAGCTGGGCGTTGGCACGATTGCCTTTGCGACGGCGCTCGTCTGGGACAATGCGCTCGTGACGGATGCGAGTGCGATCAGCAGAGCAGGAGCCGCTCGCCGCGTGATAAGGACGGTCCGCGTCATGCGCGCGGGATGATGGCGCAGCCTACGGGGGGCGTCGCGGGCGGTGTGGGCTGGCGGCCGGCGAGTGCGGCGTTGAGCGCATCGGAAAGGTCGTGACGCGTGGCAGCCGGTCGCTGCGTGCCGAAGGTGAGGTAGCGATCGTCGATACGGCCGTGCCAGAGGACGGGCTGGCTCATTGGATCGGCATCGAAGATGGCGGCTTCCGGCGTGACGTGGACGTGGGAATGAGCGATGAAACGCGGATTGGGTGCAACAAGCTGCGCGAGAGGCGCGACGGGGAAGAATTGCGATCGATGGGCGCGGGCGGCGGCAAGCGTGTCGCCAGGGTTCGGATAGACGAGCCAGAAGAGCACGCCGCGCGGATCGAACTGGCGCGAGAGGCGTGCGAGCAGCGGGAGATAGCGGTTGGAGATGGGGCAGTCGGTGGCGACGAAGATCGTGGCGATAAATCGAGTGTTCTCGGCTGCGAACTGAGTGACGGGTTTGCCGTCGATGCTGGTGCCGTAGGGGAAGGCGTCTTCAGCACTCGCCCAGGGTGACGCGAGGAGCGAGCCGAGACTCGCGGCAAAGATGGCGATTGCCTCGCGGCGGCTGGTGCGCAAGCGGGATGATGCGGAGGCCGTTGTATGGGGCAACATGTGAATCGCTCCATCAATGTAGCGCCGCCGCCATGTGATTGTCGCGAGCTTTCATCGGGTGTCGGGCATTCTCACCAATTGAGAATCACAAGTTGATGCTGCGTTCCTCGATGGGCGCTCGCTCTAGCGGCGAGGCACAGGTTTATGTGATTTGTGTGAAGGAGGGAAGCAAAGTCATGCTACCGCCCATGCGGCGCACTCGTCTGCCGTCAGTGGAAGTGGGAGCACCTGACCTCGAGCTCCCGATTCAAATGACGTCTCTAGAATGGCCATATTTGCGACCGCGTCCCTTGCGGGAACCGGAGCCGGGCATTTACCAAGGACTGCGTCTCTGATCCCAACGTAATAACAGCGCTGGTTGCCTGCAGGTGACGGCACGTTCGTCTGCGTGCCGGTCACGCCGTCGTACACGATGCCGGGATTGGGGTCGTAGCCAAAATTCGGATCATCCGGAAGCATTCCGCTCATGAGCTGACGCTCTTGCACGTCTGCACCAAACTTTGCCCAACTGCCCTGCGTTCCGTGAAGCACAGAACGCGGGCCGCCGCCCGACACCAATAATGAGGCATGCAGGACTACCCTGAGGCGATCGTAGTTCAATTGCACGTGGGCCCAATCGTCCGTCCGCCCATCTTGACGCAGAATTCCAAAGCTGGCATTCACTGAATGCGGAAGTCCGAACAGATGCAATGCCTGATCGATAAGATGAGGTCCAAGATCAAACCACAATCCCGCGCCCGGACCGGGATCTTCACGCCAGCGTTGACGCACCACTGGACGAAAGCGGTCCAGATGGGATTCGTAATGCGATATTTCGCCGAGTAGGCCTGCGTTGAGAATTGCCTTTGTGGCAAGGATCTCGCTCTCCCATCGCCGATTGTGAAAAACGGAGAGGAGTCGGTTGTTCTGCCTTGCGATCTCTGCAAGCGAGCGAGCCTCAGGGAGAGTTACGGTAAAGGGTTTATCGACGACGACATCTTTGCCTGCGCGCAGGGCAGCCGCCGCAAGGGCAAAATGGCTGTCGTTGGGACTGGCGATGACAACGAGATCGACCTCCGGGTGCGTAGGCACCTCCGTAGCGGAACAGACAGTCGTCCCGGGATAGTTTGCCTGGAGGAGTTCGCGTTTGCCGGATCCGACAACCACCAGCGCAAGGCCTGGTACTGATTGAATCAACGGGGCATGGAAGGTCTTTCCAGCAAAACCGTAACCAATCAGCCCGACACGGATCGTCCTACCTATTCCAGTCATGCATCCAGATTAAGTTATCCAGCCGCTGCAGAAGTCGTTTCCGAGCGGAAGCAATGATGACAGGGCCGAACAGTCGAAACTGGTTAGAAGCCGCGTGCGTGCAGAGCGTACACGATGACAGAGGCGGCGAGGCAGTAAATACCGAAGAGATACCAGCGGCCTGTCTCCAGCCATCGGCTCAGCCATTGCAGCGCAAGCAGCCCGGAGAAAAAGGAGAAGACCATGCCGAGCAGGCTGGACAGAAGAGAGCCGTGAAGATCAACGGGCGCGGCTGCGGCACTGGCTGGCAGGTGCGCGGCTTTCCAGAGGCGAAGCGCTTCGAGGCCAACGACGGCGGGCGTTAGCACAACCGCCAGGGCGAAGCTGAAGCGTTCTGCATCTTCTTTAGCCGCGCCCGTGAGCATGCCGATGGAGATGGTGGAGCCCGAACGGGAGAATCCGCGGAAGGGCAAGGCGAGTCCCTGGACGACGCCCATCCAAGCCGCCTCACGCATGCTGACATTGTGCTCGCCAGCTTGTGTTGAGGAAATTGCATTGGGGCCTGCGGACCGCTGGCGATGTTCTATGAGGCCGGCGACCAGGATGAGGATGCCGACCGCGGCCAGTGCAGGGGCAATCAGTTCCAGATGACTGAAGAGCTGCTCGATCTCAGTCTTCGGCGCGCCATCGAGCAGCGTCTTTTCGAGGATTTTCTTTATACCCTCGCCGATAAGTCCGGTGAGCAGAGTTGCCCAGATTACGCGCACCGCGAACCGCTGGAACACGGCTTTGCTGGCGAAATATGACTCTTTCCATGTCTTCCAGAAGTAGGCGATGACGGCGAACATGGTGCCGGTATGCAGCATGACGAGGAGCAGCGTCATTTGCGGAGCGGAGGGGTCGAGGCCCATCAGCTTTTCGGCGACGATGACGTGCGCGGAGCTCGAGACCGGCAGCAACTCGGCGAGCCCCTGCACGACGGCGAGGACGATGACTTTGAGAAGAGACATGCTAACAGTTTACGGACGGAGGGTGAAGAGTTTATTAAGACTTTTAAGCAACAGTCATCATTACTAATAACCCATCTACTTTGTCGCCTTCACCGGCAATGGTTTGCCGGCGCCTTCCGTGAGCGAGGTGATGTGGTCGATGGGTGGAGCGGGAAAGACTTCCATGAGGCCCGAGGGCCAGCTTACTTCGACCTCGAGCAGCGCGGGTGCAGGGCCGAGGCCGAAGTGGAGGCGCAGGTCGCTCGATGAGTTGTAGGAGGAACCGCTGCGCACTTCGTTGATCCAGACGTGCTCCTTGCCTGCCGCGGTGCCGCGCACGGTGACACGCGCGCCGATGGCACTGCGATTGGATTTCGCGCCGGTGAGCGCGAGGCCGATCCAGTGATTGCTGTTAGGCGCGCGATTGACGAGCAGCATGGGCAGCGCGCTGACGTCGTTGATGACGACTTCCTGGCGGCCATCGTTCCAGAGATCGGCGATGGCGAGCCCACGGGCCGAGGCAGGAGTGGTGATGCCAGGCCCGGAGTCTTTGGTGATATCGGCGAATTTGCCGTTGCCCAGGTTGTGGTAGAGCAGGCGCGGCTCGCGGTAGTCCGAGCCGAGATGGCTGGAGTCGACCTCGGGATAGACATGGCCGTTGGCGGAGAGGATGTCGGGCCAGCCGTCGTTGTCGATGTCGAGGAACATGGTGCCCCAGCCGAGCTTGTCGGTGTTGATACCGAGGCCGGAGGGGTAGGTAACGTCGTCGAAGGTGCCATCGCCGCGCGCGTGATAGAGGGTTGCGGTGTCGTCGGAGAAGTTGGTCTTGAAGATGTCGAGGTGCCCGTCACCGTCGTAGTCGCCGATGGTGGAGCCCATGCCAGCCTGCTCGCGGCCGTCCTCGTTGAAGGCTACACCGGCATCGGCGGCGCGATCGGTGAAGGTGCCGTCGTGATTGTTGCGGTAGAGGATGGCGGGTGTGGAATCGCAGGCCATATAGATGTCGGGCCAGCCGTCCTCTTCAGCGTCGATGGTGGAGACAGAGAAGCAGTAATGGCCGTTGGTCTTGGTGAAACCGCTCTTTACCGAGACGTCTTCGAACTTCCCGTTGCCTAGATTGCGATAGAGCGTGTTGGGCGCCCACTCCAGCCCTCGCGGGCCACACATGACGGGCACGCCCTTCCAGATGCAGGCGGGGGCTTTGCCGGGCTCGGGCACATCCTTGATGTCGAAGTGGACGTAGTTGGCGATAGCGATGTCGAGTCGGCCATCGCGGTCGTAGTCGACGAAGGCGCAGCCGGTGCCCCACTCCTTGCCGCTGCCGGCAACGCCGGCCGATTCGGCAACTTCGCGGAAGTGGCCGTGGCCCTCGTTGTGGTAGAGGCGATTCTTGCGGTAACCGGTGACGTACAAGTCGGGCCGTCCATCGTTGTCGTAGTCGCCGACGCAGGCGCCCTGGCCCCATCCGGTGTCGGTCAGCCCGGATTTGGCGGTCACGTCGCTGAAGGTGCCGTCGTGGTTGTTGTGGAAGAGATGGCTGGTGGGCGAGGGAATGGTTTCGCCCGCCTCGGGATGCAGGGAAGCGCCATTGACCAGGAAGATGTCGGCGTAGCCGTCGCCGTCGTAGTCGAGGATGGCGACACCGGAGCCCGTGGCCTCCAGGATGTAGCGCTTGGAGGTTACTCCGCCATTAACATTCAGCACTTTGATTCCAGCCTGAGTTGCGACGTTCTCGAACCATGCGGGAGGCGGATGCGCGCTGCTTGCCGGGTACGGTTCAGATACTCTCTGGACTACTTTCTGGCCCGCGGCTGCAAGCGTGAGCAAAGCTCCGTAAACGCTAACTATGAGCGCTTTCCGGCAGAGTCTTGGATGGAGCGGCATGGCTTTCCGATTGTAGTGAAGCTGGTGCAGAAGTCGTGTCCGGGATCGGACGATTTTTTCTTTGACACTGGGCTTGTTCGATCTTTATAGTTCGACGCCGGGCAGTAATCATCCATTGGAATGAAGTGGAAGCAGTACCGCCGAGTAGATCCACGGTAGCAAACGCAAAACTGCTGGTGCAGATTTCAGAGGCACGGCAGGGCGCCAGAGCAGCATTTTAGGG
>JAUTWX010000346.1 GCA_030838385.1 Acidobacteriaceae bacterium | reverse complement strand
GCGATCTTGATGTTCGGCGCCTGCGTATAGGGCGAGTTGGTGACGAAGCCGAGCGAGTCGACGTTGAAACCGGTCTGCTGATCACTGAAGACCTGGTTGAAATAATTCACGCCGATATTGATCTGGTTGGTGATGCGTGGCGAGATAGTCCAGTTATGCACGAGGGAGTAGTTGTAGACGTGGATCGGCGCAACCTCGAAGTAGTACGGCAGGACGCAGGTGCCGCAGACGGGCGCGATCTGATTTCCTTGTCCGAGGAAGGCGCGGGCCGACAGCGACTGCTTCTCGTTGAAGTTGTGGTCGATCTTGATGACGCCGTTGTAGCTGTAGCCGGTCTCCGGCGCCGAGCCACTGTAGTTGTTGCTCTGTGCGGGTCCGGTAAGAGCGGCCGCTGGCCAGAGCGTGGTCAACAACGCGCTGGTAGCCGAATTGGCGCCGACTCCGTACTGCTGCAGCAATGCGAGCGCCTGCGCCTGATAGGCGGCAGACGGCTCCGTGCCCTGGTTGCCGGTAGCGATGCGAAATTTCTGCTTCTCAAAGTTAGCGAACCAGAAGGTATGGTCCTTCCAGAAGGGGCCGCCGGCACTGGCACCCCACTGCTCATTGCGCAGCGGCGGATTGCCTGTCTGGAACGGCGAGACGATGGCGAGCGCCTCATTGCGGTTGTAGTAGTAGGCGGTGCCGTGGATGGTATTTGTGCCTGATTTGGTTACAAGATTCACGGTGCCGCCGGGATTGCGTCCGGTCTCCGGCGAGGACTGCGTCTGTAGCGAAAACTCCTCTACCGAATCGATCGGCAATGTGACGCCGGCGATGTTTTCGACGCCGCCCTGATTGACGGCGGGAATATTGTGCCAGAGGTCATTGTTGTCCGAGCCGTCGATCTGCCAGTTGACCTGGTTGGCGCGGGTGCCGTTCACCGAGCCGAAGCCGCCGGCAGAGTAGCCCGCGAATCCGGGTGCGAGGCCGATCATCTGGGTGAAGTCGCGGCCGTTGAGCGGAATGTCCTGCACTGTCTTGCTGGGGATGGTGGTGGTCTGCACTGGCGTGGTGGTATCGAGTGCCAGGCTGGAGCCGCTGACTTCAATGGTGGTGGCCTGCTGCGCGACGGTGAGTTTCACCGGGACGGTGTGGATGGCACCCGCCGACACGTTTACCTTGGTGATTTTGAGCGTATCGAAGCCCTCAGTCGTGATGGTGATGGTGTAGGAGCCCAGCGGAAGATCGGGAAAACTGAAGTCGCCTGCACCGGAGGCGACGGTCTGGTGCGCGATGCCGGTTCCATCGTCAGCGATTTGGACCTTCGCACCCGGAACGGCCGCACCTGCGGGATCGGTGATGGTGCCGTTGATGGCGCCGCGGAAGGTCTGCGCGCCTGCGAGAGTGCCGGAGAGGACAACAGCGACCAGCGCTGCCTGTCCCATGGGAACAAGAAACGTACCACGACGCAACAGCATGACTAACCTCCAAAGGAATACGAATCGCAACAAAGACCTGCCCGTCATTGGGCATAGCCGAATGGTTGATCGTTCTTCTGCTTGGAAGAGGTAGTGCTCGAAGGCTTCGACGTGGAAGGAACTGCGCCCAAGGCCTGCTGCTACTGGGAGCGAGGCCTTTGTTTCTGCTTACTGCTTGCTGAAACGGTTGGGATTCCTTACTGTACGGGTTAGGTTATCCAGAACGCAACCGGAAAAGAAGGCTGCCTCCACGCGTAGACACTTTCTTCCCGTCTTCCACTTCACACAGTCATGCCGCGCGCACCGCGAGTGCATAGCGAGGCCTCTGAGAGGAGACGCAGAGACTATGAACGCACCCCTGAGCGCACCGCTTGACCCACCCCAGGACGCATCCAGTTGGCAGCATGCCGAGGACCCGCATCTTGAATTCCTTCATGAACTTGGAAGCCGGATTGCGGCGGCCGATCCGCTGCACGATGTACTGAACCGCGTGGTCGAATTTGCAACATCAATCGTGCGTTGCGACGCGTGCCTGATCTATGTGCACCAGGGCGAAAAGCTGGTACTGCGGGCATCGAAAATTCCCCATGCCGAGCTGGTCGACAATCTCGATTTGCAACTCGGACAGGGCATTACCGGCTGGGTGGCGGAGAATCGGGAGCCGGTAGCGATTGCAAAAAATGCGGCGGGCGATACGCGCTTCAAGGCATTCAAGGACCTTCCGGAAGACCGCTTCGAGGCGTTTCTCTCGGTGCCGCTGCTGAGCCGAGGCAAGCTGGTGGGCGTGATCAACGTGCAGCACAAGAAGCCGCACGAGCACACGCAGCGCGAGATACAACTGCTCTCCACCATTGGATTCCTTGTAGGCGCCGAGATCGAGATGGCGCGTCTGGAGATGGAGCGCGAAGAGCTGAGCGATCGGCTGGAGACGCGCAAGGTGGTCGATCGCGCGAAGGGCATCCTGCAGCGTGATCTAAGAATTGACGAGGAGAGCGCGTATGCCGCACTGCGCAAGCAGAGCCGGCAGAAGAGGCGCTCCATGCGTGAGCTGGCGGAGGCGATCGTACTGAGCGATGAGCTGCGCAGGCTGGGGCGCACCGGCTCCGATATGCGGCATCATCCGGTGAAATAGCGCCATCAATGCACCGGCTATCCGCGCGATTTGGTTACATTTTGGTTAGGATTCCTTATAGATTCGACCACTGTGTCTAATTTTTCTTGAATCAAGACGCAGTTCGGGTTACAACTTGTTCTGCTGCATTCGGAGTGCAGTACCTCCTCCCTCCGGACAATTTGCTCCTGAGTCGCGCTCATTTTGAGCTCGGATTGCAAGCCCCTGTGTTTCAAGGAGCCAATCGTGCTGCGTAAACAGCTGCTCGTACTGAGTGCATTGTGGACGTGTGCGTTATGGGCGGTAGCCGCCACCAACGTGACCACCTGGCGGAATGACCTGGGCCGCACCGGCCAGAACCTGAATGAGACCCAGCTCACGCTGGCGAACGTGAACAGCACCACCTTCGGCAAGCTGTTCTCCTATCCCGTCGACGGCCAGGTCTATGCGCAGCCGCTCTATATGTCCGGGATCGCGATCGCGGGCGGCACACACAACGTCCTCTTTATTGCTACACAGCATGACAGTGTCTACGCGCTGGACGCGGATCACAACCAGCAGCTATGGCATGCAAGCATGATTGACACGGCGCATGGCGCGCCGAGCGGGGCGACAAGCGTTTCCAGTGCGGACATGGGGAGTTACGACATTAACCCCGAGTACGGCATTACCTCGACGCCGGTAATCGATCCAACGACGAGCACGATCTATGTAGTGGCCAACAGTGAAGAGAGCGGAGCCATTGTGTGGCGTCTGCACGCGCTGGATCTGGGGACCGGTCGGGAGAAGACGAACAGCCCGGTGGTGATTCGGGGCTCGGTAGCAGGTACGGGCAATGGAAGCGTCAATGGCAGAGTTGCTTTCCAGGCCAAGTATGAATTGAGCCGGACGGCCCTGCTGCTCTTGAACGGGCAGGTGATTCTTGGCTTCGGCTCACACAGCGACAACGGACCCTATCACGGGTGGCTCATCGCGTACGATGCGGCCACTCTGCTTCAGACCGGCATCTACAACACGAGCCCGAACGGAGGCCAGAACGGAATCTGGATGTCCGGAGCGGCGCCTGCGGCGGATACCGTGATCACAGGCGGACGCATCTTCTTTTCGAATGGAAACGGGACTTTCGACGCGCAAGAGCCGTATTCCAACAGCCAGGGCTTCGGCAATGCCGTGGAACGTGTCGATCTGACGAGCAATGGCTTCCAGGTGATGGATGAGTGGACGCCGTTCGACACACACACGTTGAACAGCACTGATATCGATCAGGGTTCCGGCGGCGTTCTGCTGCTACCGGACCAGCCGGGATCGCATGTGCACGAACTTATCCAGGTGGGCAAGAACGGCCGGATTGAGTTGCTGGATCGCGACAACATGGGTGGGTACAACAGCAATTCCAACAATGTCGTGCAGGAGATCAGTCTGGGGTATGGCCTGTGGGCGACGCCGGCTTACTGGAATGGCAATGTTTACTTCTGGGCGAGTGGACTGCAGATGCGGCAATATCGCCTGAGCAACGGCCTGCTGAGCACAACGCCGGTAGCGAACAGTGCCATGTACTCCGGATATCCCGGGCCGAGCCCGATCGTAAGTGCGAATGGCACGAACAATGCGATTGTCTGGGCTATTCGAGCCGATGCCTTCGGCACACCCGGACCTGCCGTGCTGCTTGCCTACGACGCTACCAACATCGGCAAGCTGCTGTACGCAAGCAGCCAGAACAGCGCACGCGATGCCGCGGGGCCCGCCGTGAAATTCGGTGTGCCGATGGTGGCGAATGGAAAGGTCTACCTGGGCACGCAGGACGAGGTGGATGTGTATGGACTGCTCAGCTCCGCGCCGCCGACAGTGCCACCGCCGACATTCACTCCGGCACCCGGCAGCTATTCTTCCACGCAGGATGTCGCCATCTCCGACTCTCTCGGCAGCGCCACGATTTACTACACGACCGATGGCACCGTCCCGACGACCTCATCGAATCGCTATACCGGCACGATACCGATCAGCAGCTCCACCACCCTGGAGGCGATCGGCGTGGCCAGCGGATATACCACCAGCAGCGTATCGATCGCGAAGTATTCGGTTGGGCCGCCGCCTACGATCAACTTCAGCAACGGATTCGCATCTGTCGCCGGACTTACGCTGAACGGCAGCGCTGTGAATGCCGACGATACCCGCCTGCAACTCACCACGGGAGGCCAGAGCCAGGCAGGAAGCGCCTTCTGGAACACGCCGGTCGGAGTGCAGACCTTCTCTACCGATTTTCTCTTCCAGCTTTCCGGCAGCGGTCTCCTCGCAGACGGCATCACCTTCACGATTCAGAATGACGCTCCAACGGCGCTGGGGCCGGCTGGCGGTGGTCTTGGCTACGGCGCCGGTATTCCCGGCCGGCCGCTGGGAATTCCAAGCAGCGTCGCCGTGAAATTCGACATGTGGCAGAACGTTGACGAAGGCAACGACTCGACAGGACTCTACATCAACGGGGCCTCACCGACTACGCCATTTGTCCCCTTGACCGGCACCGGAATCGTGCTTGCAAGCGGCGATACATTCAGTGCGCATATGTCCTATGACGGCAAGACTCTCAGCCTTACGATCACGGACCTGGTGACGGGAGCATCCGTCGTGCGGAGCTTCCCGGTCGACCTACCCAGTACGATCGGCAGCACGGCTGCGTACGTCGGCTTCACCGGAGGCACGGGTGGTCTCACTGCAAGCCAGAAGATACTTACGTGGACATTCACAGCGAACGCGGATGTGACCCCGGTCGTGTACCAACTGTCGACTCTGAAGCCGGCAGCAACGTCAGGCGCCGTGTATGGTCCGTACTCGTGGAGTGGTTTCCCGGATAGTACGGGCATGTTCTACAACGCTACCAAGGCCGGCGACTACATCAGCTTCACCATCAATGTGCCGAAAGCTGGCACCTATGATGTCCATGCTTCATCCAAGAATTTCAGCTCACGCGGCATCTGGCAGTTGCGTGTCGATGGAGTGAACCTGGGAGCACAGCAGGATGAATACAGCAGCAATCCTGGTGGCATACTCGGCGATCTCGATGCAGGCCCGGTCGTGCTCAAGACCGCCGGCAACCACACATTCACATTCACGGTCGCAGGCAAGAACGCCAGCTCCACCGGCTATGCGCTCTCGCTCGATGACCTCACGTTGAAACCCGAATAGCGCTGTTTCGCTCACCAAAGAGGCAGGCAGGGGCCTGCCTCTTTGCATTTACGGCTGCCCACCTTCGTAGCCGTTCTCTGGGGGCATCCCTGCTACACTCCGGGGCATGCGCCGCGGCCTTGTTTGCACTATCTTTCTCTCTCTATTGGCTTTTCCTCTTTATGGACAAGCTCCGAAGCCTGGTCTGAAGATCGACGACCTTAACCAACTGGTGCACGTGGGCGATCCGAAGGTGTCGCCGGATGGCAAGCAGATTGTCTACACCGTCTCGCGTGTCGATACGGAAGAGGACAAGAACGTTACCGAGCTGTGGATGGTGGATTGGGACGGCTCAAACAATCTGCAATTGACCTACGGCACAGAGTCGGCGAGCTCGCCGGAGTGGAGTCCCGACGGACGCTATCTCGCGTTCACCTCATCGCGTCCGGGGAGGGCGAAGGGATCGCAGGTGTGGGTGCTGGACCGGCGCGGCGGTGAGGCGCGCCAGGTGACAGAGGTGAAGCAGGAGCTGAGCGACTTTTGCTGGTCTCCCGACGCGAAGCAATTGGTGTTGACGCTGCGCGAAAAGGATGAGCCGGAGAGCGACGACAAGAACGCGAAGCCCAAGCCGCCGAAGCCGATCGTGATCGATCGCTACCACTTCAAGCAGGACATCGAAGGCTACCTAACGGACAAGCACCCGCAGTTGTATCTCTTCGACATCGCGACAAAGAAGCTGAGCAAGCTGACGTCATCACCGGCGACCGGGACGGGCAGTTATGAGGAGCATGAGGCAGAGTGGTCTCCCGATGGGACGATGATTGGGTTCGTGAGCAATCAGTCGCAGCCTGATCCGGACCGCGTGGAGAACGATGATGTTTTTGTTGTGGATGCGAAGGCGGGAGCGACGCCGCGCAAGCTGACGACATTTCCCGGCCAGGATCATGGTCCGCTGGCGTGGAGTCCGGACAGCAAGCTGATCGCGTATCGCCAGGGACTTTCCGAACATTACACCGCCTACGGCAGCACGCGGCTGGCAGTGGTGCCGGCGCGCGGCGGCCAACCTGAGCTGAAGGCGACATCGATCGACAATAATGTTGGTCCGCCGGTATTCACGGCAGATGGCAAGTCGCTGCTGACGACGGTGACCGACGACCGCGTGGTGTATGTGGAAGATGTGCCGCTGACAGGTGGCGCGTCGAAGCGGCTGACGGAAGAAATCGGCACGGCGAGTGGCTTAGCAGCGGCAGCCGGGCATGTCGCGCTGCTGTGGTCAACCGACTCGGCCGACTCAGAGATCTACAGCCTGGATGCCGGTAGGCTACGCAAGCTGACCTCGCACAACGATGCGCTGCTGGCACAGCGCACGCTGGCTACTACGGAGGACATCGCCGCAAAAACCAAGGACGGCACCGACGTGCACGGGCTGTTAACGATGCCGGTGGGTTATCAGGCAGGAACGAAAGCACCGCTGCTGCTGTTCATTCACGGCGGCCCTACTGCGCAGGACGAGCATCGCTTCACGGTCGATCGGCAGCTCTTTGCGTCGCACGGCTTCGCGGTGCTGAATGTGAACTATCGCGGCAGCGCCGGACGCGGCCGGGAGTATAGCGAGACGATCACTGCGGACTGGGGCGACAAGGAAGTTGCCGATCTGCTGGCTGTGGTGGATGCCGCAGTGGCAACGGGCAAGATCGATGCGGAGCGCATGGTGGTTGGCGGGTGGAGCTACGGCGGCATCTCGACGGACTATCTGATCGCATCGACGACGCGCTTCAAGGCTGCGTCGAGCGGCGCGGGGACGGCGAACCTGTTCGGCATGTATGGGGCCGACGAGTACATCCTGCAGTACGACAACGAGCTGGGGCCGCCGTGGAAGAATCCAGAGACGTACATCAAGCTGTCGTATCCGTTCTTCCATGTGGAGCGGATCAAGACGCCAACGCTCTTCATGGGCGGCGATAAGGACTTCAACGTGACGCTGGTCGGCGGCGAGCAGATGTATCAGGCGCTGAAGAGTGTTGGCGTGCCTGCGGAGTTGATCGTGTATCCGGGGCAGTTCCATGGCTTCACGCGGCCCAGTTTTATCCGCGACCGCTATGAGCGATGGTTCGCCTGGTATGACAAGTATCTGGGGATGAAGCCGGCTGCGTCCGCAAAGCAGTGACATGTGCAATTCGTTGCAAGCTCTATAGCGCTCCGCGCGACGCGGAGGCCGTGAACCTGTGGCTATTCGTACTTTGCCTTGCGCTAAATAAGAAGGCCGCCTACGTAACCCGAAGATCGTCGCTATACCTAGAAAGTCTGATTCACAGTTCCAGTACTTTCCATTACTATGGGCCCCTCGTCAGCACCTGATTCAGGTCTCAGGCGACGAAATCCTATCCTCATTCCCGACCGCTGACGAGGCCGCCCCCGGACAATGGACACTTTTTCGGCAATCGAAACAGAGCCTGGATCTCCGGCGCCGCGCGAAGCGCTTGCTTCCACCTCCTTCTGGGACCTGCGGCTCGCGCCGTTCCTTGAGAAGTATGGCTGGCCACTGTTGATCGCCCTGCTTGCCGTCGCCTCTATTCGCATCATCAGTACCTACAACGCGCTCAGTCTCACCATTGATGAGCCGACCCATTTTGCCAGCGGGCTGGAGTTCCTGGCGAACCATACGTACAACCGCGATCCCCAGGATCCGCCACTTTCCCGCATGATGCAGGCCCTGGGCCCGTGGCTCGCTGGGGCGCGCCCGCAAGGTATCCAGCGCACCAGTGTCGAAGGACTCAGCGTGATTGCGAATTCCGGCCATGTCAACAGGACAATTTTTCTGATGCGGCTGGGCAATCT
>JAUTWX010000318.1 GCA_030838385.1 Acidobacteriaceae bacterium | reverse complement strand
TGCGCGGCGTGGAACGGCTGCGCGCCCTCGGCCACACGCTCAAGCTGATGCCGCATGCGCTGACCCAGGCATGGCCGTACTTCGCCGCAACCGCAGAGCAGCGTCTGGATGATCTGCACGCTGCCTTCGCCGATCCGGAGATCGATGCGGTGATTTGTATCCGTGGCGGTTACGGTAGCAATTACTTACTCGAAGGGCTGGATCTGGATTTGCTGCGCCGCAATGCGAAGCCCTTTATTGGATACAGCGACCATACGGCGATTGGGACATGGATGCTCGACCAGGCAGGCGTGCCGGTGCTGCATGGGCCAATGGTGGCGGCGGATTTTTCGCGCGGCGACGGCGTGGACCTGTTGAGCTTTGCCGCGGCGCTGGGGGGCGAGGCATACAGGCTGGGCAACGACTCCGGGTTGCGCGCGCTGCAGCCGGGCACTGCGCGAGGCGTTCTCTATGGGGGGTGTCTCAGCCTGCTGACTGCGTCGCTGGGGACGGCATTCGCGCCGCAGACCGAGGGCAAGCTGCTGTTCCTGGAGGACCTGGGCGAGAAGCCGTATCAGATTGACCGCATGCTGCGCCATCTGAAGCTTGCGGGCAAGTTTGAGGGCGTGACGGGAATTATCTTTGGCGAGATGCTCGACTGTGCTTCGCCCGGCGCGCCGGCGGACCTAACTGAGCGAGTGATCCTGACCGTGATGGAGTGGTTTCCCGGCCCCATTGCTTATGGACTGCGGTCGGGACACGTGTCGCGCAGCAATGTTACGTTGCCATTTGGAGTGGAAGCGGAGTTGGTGGTGGATGCACAGGCAGCGGAACTGCGGGTAGGATCGCGCGCGATGACTCGTCAAGAGGAGCAATGAAGATCGAAGCGAAACATATACATCTCATCGGCATCTGCGGCACGGCGATGGCATCGCTGGCGGGAATGCTGCAACTGCAGGGACACATGGTGACGGGCTCGGATGCGGCGGCGTATCCGCCGATGTCCGATCTGCTGGAGACGCTGGGAATCGCGGTGATGGAGCCGTATGCGGAGAAGAACCTCGAACCGTCGCCCGACCTGGTGATCGTGGGCAACGCGATCTCGCGCGGGAATGTCGAGCTGGAGTATGTGCTGGACCAGCGCATTCCATTTCGCTCCATGGCGCAGACGGTGTATGAGGAGTTTTTGATCGGGCGCGAAGCGCTGGTGGTGGCGGGCACGCATGGCAAAACGACCACTACCAGCATGTTGGCGTGGATTTACGAGACGGCGGCGCGGATGCGTGTTGAGCATGGTCCGTCGTTCCTGATCGGCGGCGTGGCGGAGAACTTTGGCACCAGCTTTCAACTTGCGCCGAGCAAGAGCTTCATCCTTGAGGGCGACGAATACGACACGGCGTTCTTCGACAAGGGACCGAAGTTCATGCACTACTTTCCCGATGCGGCGATCCTGACGCATGTGGAGTTCGACCACGCGGACATCTATCGCGATCTGGAAGCGGTGAAGATTGCCTTCAAACGGCTGGTGAACCTGGTGCCGCGCCGCGGACGCGTGGTGGCATTCGACGGCAGTGCGAATGTGAGCGAATGCGTGGCGCGGGCTTTCTGCAAGGTGGAGCGCTATGGATTCGCCGAGGGTTCCGAATGGCAGATGCGCGACCTTACGCATCGCGACGGCAGGACGCATTGGCAGGTGTGGCGCGGGGGCAAACCGTGGCTTGTGCTGACGCTGCCGATGGCAGGGGAGCACAATGCGCTGAACGCGACGGCCGCAGCGGCGCTGGCTGCAGGGCAAGGCATTGACGACGAGGCCATCGTGAATGCGCTGGGCAGCTTCAAGAGTGTGAAGCGACGGCTGGAGGTGCGCGCGGTCGAGCGTGGCGTCACGGTGATTGACGATTTCGCGCATCATCCGACGGCGATTCGCGAGACGCTGCGTGCGCTGCGTGCCGCGTATCCGCAGTCCCGGCTGTGGGCGGTGCTGGAACCGCGCTCGAATACGCTGCGGCGCAATGTGTTTGAGCGTGAGCTGGTGGATGCGCTGGCGCTGGCGGATGAGGTGGTGCTGGCGGGTGTCTTCAAGCAGGAGAGCATTCCTGAGGGCGAGCGTCTGCATCCGGAGGCGGTGGTTCGGGCGTTGCTGGCGCAGGGGCGTCAGGCGATGCTGGCTGCGAACGTGGAGGAGATTGTCGCGCACGTTGCCGCGGGTGCGCGGGCGGGCGATGTCGTCGCGATTCTTTCGAACGGCGGATTCGACGGTATCTATGAAAAGCTGCCCGCGCGGCTGGCCGGTCCGTCTGCGATTTCGCCTGCGGAGAAAGCGGCGGCTCTGCCGTTGGCGCAGGCTTAGTTCAAGTGCGTGGGCTCATCCTGATCCTGATCTGGACCGTGCTTGCCGTGCCGGCAGCGATCTTCGTCTTTCCCTGGACGCTGATCACCCGCAACACAGCGCTGCTGCTCCGGGTGGGCTTCTGGATTGCGCGGGCGGGTCTGCCGTGGGGCGGAGTGCGGGTGGTCGTCCACAGAATGGATCGCCTGCCGCGCGGGGCATCGATCGTGATGGCGAACCACTCTTCGAACCTGGACCCGCCGGTGCTGATCCCGCTGTTGCCTGACCGGGTGGTGATCTATTTGAAGGCTTCGCTGATGCGCATTCCCGTGCTCGGCTATGCGATGCGGCTGGCGGGCTTTATTCCGGTGCTGCGCGGTGGCAGCGTGGAAGCCGCCAGGGCGACGAGCGCGGCGGCGCAGCGCGAGCTGGAGCAGGGAAGCTGCCTGGTGCTGTTTCCGGAGGGAACGCGATCGCCGGATGGATCGCTGTTGCCGTTCAAACGCGGGCCGTTCTTTCTCGCGATGGAGTCAGGCGCGCCGGTGGTGCCGGTTTCGATTGCGGGCGCGACCCGGATGCTGCCGAAGGGCAGCACGAGACTGCGGAGTGGAACGATTACGGTTACGTTTCACCCTGCGCTTCATCCGGCCGACTATTCCGACAAAGAGGCGCTGATGGAGGCGGTGAGGACCGCGATCGAGTCCGGCCTGAGCCGGGTGGAGACTGGGACGCCAGCTACTTCATGATGGCGTTGTAGCCATCGGCGAGCAGATGCTGCTTGATGGTCTCTGCCTGACTCTTGTCGGTGAAGGGTCCCACCTGCACGTGGAAGAACTTGTCCCCGTTGCCGGGACGGACGGAGGGGTTGAAGCCGCGCTTGCGCAGCGCACCCGCCAGCACTTCGGCGTCTTCCTGGCGGCTGACGGCGGCGATCTGCACGATGATGGGGTGGCCGGGAAGGATGGGGGCGTCGCCGGGCGCCTGCGCCAGGGGAGCCATCACGCCGGCGTGCGGCTTGGCCGGCGGCGGCGCATGGTGCGAGAGCGGAACAGCGTTCAGCGAGGTGTCCGTTGTAGCCGGTTCCACCACGCGCGGGGTTTTAGGCGGCGCGGCGTTTGGGGCTGGATGTTTTGCGGCGGCCCGTGATGGCGCTGGCGCGCTGGCGGGCGCCTTGGTCTCGTCTGAGTTCGTGTTTGGGGTCGGGGTCGTAGCCGGATTCGTATCTGCGGGCGGGAACGCGGCACCGCTGTCGGGCTCCGCCGGTTTCAGCGGAGCGCCGCTGAGCTCGTTCTCCGGCAGAGGGGAAGTAGCGGCGAGCGTTTGTGGCGGCACGGCGGCGGTGGGAGCAACCGTGGTACGAGCGTTGCGCCGGCCCATGGAATAGCCGAAACCGAAGAAGATGCCGCAGATGAGCACGACGCCGAAGAAGATGCTGAGCAGCGAGCCGATGCCGAGAGTCAGATCGGCATCTGACTTTGGTTCTTCCCGGTCGTCTTCGTCGAAAAGCGATCTCATACGTGTTCGTCAGGCTTTGGCGGTGGGGATGGGGCAGCGACGCCCGGTCCCGTGATGCCACCCGCTACGGTTTTATTGAACAACGAGATGAGCTCAATGGGTAGGGGAAAGACGATGGTGGTGTTCTTCTCCGTACCTATATCGGTAAGGGTCTGCAGGTAGCGGAGCTGCATGGTGATGGGCTGCGTGGAGAGCAGGGCGGCGGCATCGACCAGGCGTTGGGAGGCGGCGAATTCGCCCTCGGCGTTGATGATCTTCGAGCGCTTTTCGCGTTCGGCCTCGGCTTGCTTGGCCATAGCACGCAGCATGGACTCGGGCAGGTCGACCTGCTTGACTTCGGTGCTGGTGACCTTCACGCCCCAGGGAGCGGTGTGCTTATCCAGAATCTCCTGGATGCGCGAGTTGAGGGCTTCGCGATGGCTGAGCAACTGGTCGAGCTCGACCTCGCCGAGCACGGAGCGCAGCGTCGTCTGAGCGAATTGCGAGGTCTGGTAGACGTAGTTCGAGACCTCGATCACCGCTTTCGATGGATCGACGACACGCAGGGTGATGACGGCGTTCACCTTGAGGGTCACGTTATCGCGAGTAATGATGTCCTGCGGCGGGACTTCGAGCACCTCCTGCCGCAGGGTTACGCGGACCATCTGGTCGAAGGGCCGGAAGATGAGGATGACTCCGGGGCCTTTTGGGGTGGGGAGCGCGTGGCCCAGGCGAAAGACAACGGCACGCTCGTACTCGCGCAGAATCTTGATCGAACCCAGGATGTACAGGACAACGATGACGATGATGATGGGGGTGAACATGCTCATGGCAGGGCGTTTCCTCGCGCAAGCAGTGTACCGCGCTGCTCGCCGCGCGGGCGATTGCGCTTGCTGCGCGCTCTGTGGGGTTCACTTCCTTTGGCCGCTCACGGACTGGCCGTCCGAGGCGGACGCGCCGGTGGCGCGATTCACTGCGTTCGCTCCGCTGTCGCTCACTTCTGCACTTTCGGGTGATCGGTCCTTTGCTCAGGATCACGGAGTCGTTGTGTGTTTCGGTCAGGATGACGGTGCTGAGTGCTTCGCTCACGATGATGGTGTTGTTGTGCGCGTCGCTTCGGATGACAGCGTTTTGTCGGTGACTTAGAAGCCTGGCGCGGAGCTTTGCTCGCTGGTGGAGGAGGCGGGTGTGGGCCTCAGGGTCGACAGGGAGGTTGGCGCGGAGGCGGACGAGGTTCGCGATCAGCTCGAGATTGCGGCGGACGAAGCGGAGCTGGCGGCGAAGCTCCTGCCTTGGGTCGGTCACGATGCCGGTACCCCCCTCCCCCCTCCGGTGCGGGAGGCTGGCGTATAAGCCATGGCGAATCATGACGATGTGGGCTGTTCCGAGCATCAAATTAGTCTTTCTAAAGGAGTTATCGCTAAATTAGTCCAGTGATTGAAGTTAGCGGCACGATTTTTGTCTTGCCGCAATGAAAAAAGCCACCGCTGCGGTTCCATTTCCTCAGTTGACTTTCGCCGGGCTTGAGCGATGAGCAGCTTTTCTTAAAGGAAAAGCTGCGTCAGCAGCGCTCTTCGATCCGACAGTCAGGAAATGGAACGGGGACGGTGGCTTTTTGTTCTCTGTCTTCTGTGACTGGAACTGTGCCTAGTTTCAGAGTAGCAAATCAGAGGGATACAAGTGGCAGGTTTTTGTGGCGATTCCCGATGTGGAAGTTACCTTGCTGGCCGCACGCGGGAGAATTCCAGACGGCACAGAGTTTCGCTGGCCGGAAGCCGACTTACGAGGGACCTATTCGATTGTTCAATGGGCGCATTGGCGATTTCCCATCAAGTGAACGCGCTATACAGTAGGGCAAACTGCGTCTGCGAGGAGAAATCAAACGATGCCGCTGCCCTGCAAGCTTAGATCAGCAGGCTTCCTGCTGCTCCCCCTGCTGTTGGCTCGCATTCTTGTCGCGCAAAGCGCTGCCGCCGACCTGATACTGCTTCACGGCCACATCCTTACTGTGGATGCCAGGGATTCTGTCGCTCAGGCCGTCGCGATCCGCAAAGGCATGATCGTAAAAGTGGGCACCGATGCCGAAGTTCTGGAGTTTGCAGGCAAAGCTCCCGGCATCCGCGTCATCGACCTCCACGGTCACACGGCCACGCCGGGTCTGATCGACACGCATGCCCACATCTCCGTGGGGGGCGTCGAAGAACTCTACGGCGTCAAGCTCTCCGACGCTGCTTCGGTTGTTGAGATCGTTGCCCGGGTGAAGGCCAAGGCCGCCCTGGTAAAGCCCGGTGAATGGATTACCGGCTCCGGCTGGGACGAGGGCAAGCTCGCCGAGCATCGCTACGTCACTGCCGCTGATCTGGACGTTGTCGCGCCCAACAATCCTGTCTGGCTCTTCCACACTACGCATCACTACGGAGTCGCCAATTCGGCCGCACTCAAGCTGGCCAACATCACTGCGGCCACCGCCGCTCCTGCCGCCAGCACCATCGACCGGGACGCGAAGGGCAATCCCACGGGCGTCCTCAAAGAATCGCCCGCGTTTAAGCTGGTGACCGACCGTATCCCGCCTACGACGCTGGAACAGATGCGGCATGGCATTCTCTACATCCAGCAGGTGCTGCATAGCGAAGGAATGACTGCCGTCAAAGACCCGCTCATCTTGCAAACCCATTGGGATGCCTACAAGAGCCTGCTTGACCAAGGTTTGCTCAAGGAGCGCGTCTGCGTCCTGTGGTCTGCCGGAGCGACCATGGAGACGGCCCGCAAGGCTCTGGCCGAGATCAACTCCGTTCCCCGCTTACCTGCGACTCTCGGCGACGACCGTCTGCTCTCCTGTGGCGTAAAGATCTTTATGGACGGTTCCTCCGGCGCCCGTACCGGCTGGGTCTACGACAACTGGTTCCGCAATGCTACGACGCCAGACATCACAAGCTCAGGGGAGGGCAACCGCGGCTACCCGCAAACAGATCCCGCGGTTTATCAAGAAATGGTCCGTCTCTTTCATCAGAATGGCATCCCAGTCGGCACCCATGCGGTTGGCGACCGCGCCATGGACTGGGTCGTCGATACCTATGCGCTGGTCGAGCAGGAGGAGCCGCATCCCGGTCTTCGGCACAGCATCATCCACGCCAACCTGCCCACGGCGCACGCTCTTGACCGGATGGCTGCGATGCAAAAGAAATATGACGCGGGCTACCCGGAGATGCAGCCTGGATTCCTCTGGGGGATTGGCGACATCTACGCAGCCAGCCACGGTCCTCAACGCGACCAGGGATTGGAGCCCCTCAAGACCCTTCAAACACGAGGCATTCTCTGGTCCGGCGGCTCGGACTACCCGGTTACGCCGCTTGCTGCCCGCTACGGCCTTTGGGCCTCCACCGCCCGCCAGACCGCCCAAGGTACCTATGGCCTGCATCCCTTCGGAATGGCCGAATCTGTGGACATCCACGTCGCTCTTCGCAGCTATACGGCATGGGGATCGCGCCAGATGTTTCTGGAGGACAAGATTGGCACCATTGAAGCGGGCAAAAGAGCCGACATTGCGATCTGGGACCGCGACCTCTACTCTGTCCCCGCTGATCAGGTGAAAGACCTGCAATGCCTGATGACGCTACTCGATGGAGAAGTGGTCTACACTGCGACTAACTCTGCTGTCACGGCATCAGTACGCTAACTCTAGGCGGAGATCCCGAACACGTGGTGAGCGGGCAGCGAAACTGCCAGCTGATTCACCTCTTGAATCGAGGCCCATTCGAAGCGGAGGCTTCAGTCGTTGAGAACTGGGCAAGTCACTCATCGAGCCATTCAAGTCGATCAATGTCCTCGGCAAGTTGGGCGGTAAACCGGCTACTGTCCGAGTTTCGATTTACAGCCATGTGGACCAACATTCCCTTTGTCGATGAGCGCATTGGCAATTTGGCACTCGTTACGTTGCCGCCTTCGGTTCTAGACTGTAGGCACGCCAGACCGGCGAGAATCGCGTGAACCTTACCAACCTTGATCTCGACACACTGCGCACGCTGGCTACAGCCCATGACTTGGGCGGATTCGCGCAGGCCGCAGACCGTCTCGGCCGTACTCCTTCAGCTATCAGCCTGCAGATGAAGCGACTCCAAGATGAACTTGGGATGCCTCTCTTTCGAAAGAATGGGCGCGGGCTATCGCTGACGGAAGCCGGCGAGACCACACTCAGCTACGCCCGCC
>JAUTWX010000317.1 GCA_030838385.1 Acidobacteriaceae bacterium | reverse complement strand
ACATGCCGAGCTCGACGCGCTTCGGGTCCACCAGGATCATTCGTACCTGTTCCGGTGTCGTTTTGAAGAGCACCGACCTGATCATGGCGTTGATGGCCACCGATTTGCCGCTGCCTGTGGAGCCGGCGATGAGCACGTGCGGCATGGTGGCCAGATCGGCGACCACGATGCGGCCATTGATGTCTTTGCCCATGGCGAGGGGCAGCTTGAACTTAGTCTGCGCGAAGGTGGCGTCCTCGACCACATCGCGCAGCCAGATGGTCTCGCGGGTGGAGTTGGGCACCTGGATGCCGACCGTGCTCTTGCCTGCCATGCGCTCGATGAGGATGCTCTCCGCGGCCATGGCGAGGCAGAGGTCGTCGGCCAGGCCGGTGACGCGCGAATATTTGACCCCCGCCTCGGGCCGGAACTCGAAGGTGGTGACCACCGGGCCGGGATTGATCTGCGTGACCTGGCCGGTCACGTCGAACTCGGCGCATTTTTCGACAAGGACCTTCGCCTCTTCGCGCAGCTCGTCCTCACGGATGATCTGCTGATCGTCGGAGCGATGCAGCAAGGTGCTGGGCGGCAGTCGATAGCCGGAGACAGCGCGCGGCGTGAGCGTGACCGGATGCGCATCGGCATCGGCGCGCTCCCTAATGGAGATGTTGCCGGCGTCGTCCTCCTCGGCCATGTCCTCAGCCGCGGGTTGCTCTCTGTGAAGGCGGTCAATTGCGGTCGCACGTACGGGCGGCGCTGGCGGTGCAGGATCGGGTACGGTGGCGCGGGGAATCTGCGTCCACAGGGAGGGCGCGGGCTCCGGCTCTTCGAGGTATGCGGCATCTTCCGCCGAGGCGGCGGCTGCGGTCTCGGCAAAGGACGAACGACGCGCAGACGGCGCTTCGTCCTCTTCCCGGTGCTCTGGACGATGCAGCACACGGCTCAGCCAACTGGCGCGGGATGCAGGCGGCACAGCATCGCGGCGACCTGCTCGTGCGGCCGGGTTGCGCGCGGGCATGGACTTCTGTTGCGCGCGGATGATCCGGTCGGCGGCGCGGGCTGCGCGCTTCTTGGCGCGGCGCAGCTTCCAGTTCTGCCAGCGGTCGCGCCACGCGTAGACGAAGGCGAAGCGTACCGCGAGCCACTGGCGGAGGTTGGCAAAGGAGAACGCCGTGGAGAGTAGGACCGCGATGAGCAGCAGCGTCGCCACCAGCACGCAGGTGCCGGGATAGTTGAGCACGGCGGTCATGCCGTCGACCAGCAGACGGCCGAGCACGCCCTCCACGGGAATGGCCCCCAGCCAGTGCATGTGGCCGGGTAGCAGACCGAAGACGGCTGGCGTGATGAGCAGGAAGAGCGTGAAACCGGCGATCTTCGACCGGGGCGCGCCGATGGCGCGAGAGCGAATCCAGCTTATGCCAAGCAAGCCCAGCATCAGCGGCAGGCAGAAGGCGGCGAAGCCCTCGAACTGGAAGAGCAGATCGCTGAGCGTGGCGCCGAAGATGCCGGCCCAGTTGTGCGCGACAGTGCTGCCCACAGTGTTGAACGAGGGATCGGTGGGCCGGTAGGAGACGAGCGAGAGGACGAGGAGGCCGGCGGTAGCAAGAAGCGAGACGCCAACCAGCTCGTTGAGCCTGCGGTTGCCGGTGGGCGTCAGCGCGATCTTGAGTGGCTTCATGGCTTTTCTAAGGGGACGCGAAGCAGCGACCGCCCATTGTGCCAATGAGCCGGGAGCCGACACGCCAGAGCAGCCTTTATTGTCGCAAAGCTCAAGGGGAGGATGGAGGGAAAGCCGGTGCCCGGAATCGAGCTTGCCACGGTGCTGGCCGCACGGGCGATCGCGCCTGCGGCCCACGTGGCGGGATTCGCTCCCTTTGGTCGCTCATGCGTCATGCGGTGGGTGACTTGAGCAGACTGCAGGTTCTTCGCTGCACTCAGAATGACACCGCTCAGAGGGATACCTTCAATTAGCGTGCTCAGCGCAGGTCGAGCTCCCAGGTTTGCGCGACGAGGTCCTTGCCGAAGCTGTGGTGGGGCTCTTCGTGCACCAGCCGGAAGCCGGCGTGCTGGTAGATGCGATGCGCGGCGGTGAGAATGCTCTGCGTCCAGAGGGTGATCTTCCGATAGCCGGCTTCGCAGGCGAAGCTTACGCACTCCGCCACCAGCGCGTGGCCGAGGCCCATGCCGCGTGCCGACGGCTCGACCAGCAGAAGCCGCAACTTCGCAACGCCCTCGCGCTCCGGGTGCTTCACCAGGAAGATATGGCCGAGGCTCTGGTTATTGTGCTGAAGGCTCTGGCCTTCGCGCTCCGCGATCCAACAGCGCTCGCATGTGGGATCAAAGCGATCGATGAAGTCGGCGACAATCCGCGCGGCCAGTGCCTCGAACCGCTCGTCCCAGCCATACTCCTGCGCGTAGAGCGCACCCTCACGATGCACCACCCAGCCCATATCGCCGGGACGGTGCGGGCGCAGCGTGAAGGAGGCAGCATGTGCTTCGCCCTCTGCTTCGACTGTTGGATGGAGCACCTCCTCGATGGTGCGCATGGAGCAGATCAGATCCCGCCGTGGTCCCGGCGCGAGGTCGCCCAGAATGCTTTGCGCCTGCCGGTCGGAGCGGGTATTGAGAACGCGGAAGGCGTCGCGGCCTTTTTGAGTCAGACCAAGGGTAGTCTGGCGGCCATCCTGTGAAGAGGCAGCGCGTTTGAGCAATCCGGCCTCATGAAATTTGCTCAGGATGCGACTCAGATAGCCGGCGTCCATGCCTAGTTCCTGCACTATTTCTTTGGCCAGCGGCTGCTGGCGGGTGGCCAGCTCGTAGAGCACGCGCGCCTCGCTGAGGGAGTACGGAGTATCGAGCAGACCCTCCTGCAAGGTGCCGATAAAGCGGGTGTACAGGCGGTTGAAGCGGCGGAATGCTGCGACTTCGTCCTCGGCATGGCGGCCCTTCTTGCGATCCTCCGGCATGCTCCAATGTGATCCATATAGTTGACAAAGTCAAGCATTGTGCGACCTTTCGTTTGCTTGGACATTAAGCCAACCTGAAGTAACATCTCAGAAAAATGTCTGTCTGCTAGCCAACAGTTCATTCGACATTGGTCGCGTATCCGTGACATGCTCTACACACGCGGATTTCGCGGGGAATCGGGTGGTGCAACTCTGAGCAGCAATCTTGATCGAGGCAGAGAGTACGCGGAGCGGACTCGCCGCCTGGGCGAGAAACGTATCTTTGCCTGCCGGGCGGTGCTGCTCCTCACCGAAGTGCTCCTCCTGCTGATGCCTCTCACCGAGCACTTCTGCCAATGGGACAAGTTTCTGCGGGGTGGTCCGGATGTGGAATTCGGCATCCTCAGTCTGTTGTTGTTTGCCGGGCTTGTGCTGTTGACCGCGTATCGAGAGGTGACCTCGCCGTTTCTGGTGTTGCTGGCCTACCGGCTCATCGCCTTACCGTTGCGATGTCTATTGATATCCCTCGATTTGCCCCTGACCTTGTCCTGGTTCCAGACGCAATGCAGACAGGGAACTTCGCTCGCCTTCTGCTCTCCAGCCGAAACTCCGCTCCGCCTCTGATCTCCTGCTTCTCTCGATCGTCTCTGCTTCGCCGATGCGCTGACCCGCGCCAGTGGCACAGGACCGCCCCTCGACCCACACATTCGGCCCATGCACGCGCCTGGCGCTGGGGAACAGCGGAGTCCGCAGAGATCACCCAGTATCTGAGCCGACCGCACATCGCTGCAGGACTCAGGCCACGGCAACAAGTCCCATGCAGCGGGCTGCATCAAAGAAAGTTGGACATATGCGCGTTCATCTGGTGAATCCGAGCGACAACTCTTTTGGGACGGCGGTGATCACCCCGCGATGGCTGTTTGTGCTGGCGGCCGCCACTCCGGCAATTGCGGGCGACCCGGT
Organism: Acidobacteriaceae bacterium; assembly: GCA_030838385.1. Taxonomy (GTDB): domain Bacteria; phylum Acidobacteriota; class Terriglobia; order Terriglobales; family Acidobacteriaceae; genus KBS-83. The sequence goes on along the minus strand of JAUTWX010000317.1, from coordinate 5,614 downwards.
GCTGATCGACGAATCGCTGGAGCAGATTGAGCCGGAGAGCATTGCGGCGGGAGACATTGTGGGTATCAGCGTCCACACCGGCAACGCCCTGCGCGGCTACGAGGTAGGACGCATGGCGCGGGCGCGCGGCGCCTGGGTGATCTACGGCGGCATCCATGCGACGCTGTTTCCGGAAGAGCCCTTTGCGCAGGGAGAAGCGCATTCCGTGGTGAAGGGCGATGGCGATCTGGCATGGGGCATTGCAGTTGTGGACTGCATGCAGGGGAAACTCGACAAGGTCTACGACGGCGGCCGGATCGGCGGCTCGGAGTTTCTGGCGGCGCGCTGGGATCTGATTCCCAGGGACAAGTACATGTGGGCGTCGGTACAGACGCTGCGTGGATGTCCCAAGCATTGCTCGTTTTGCAGCGTGTGGCGGACCGATGGACAGCAACCGCGGCAGCGACGCTTCCAGAGCGTGGTGGACGAGATCGTCGCACTGCGCCGGCTGGGTTTCCGCTTCATCGCGCTGGCGGACGACAACTTTTACCCGGTGACGCTGACCGACCTGCGGCTGGCGCGGGAGCAGAACAACCAAGCAAAGCTGGACGAGCTGACACGCATCCGCGCGGAGCGCTTCCAATTGATGGCGGAGCTGGCCAAGCTGCCCAAGGACATGGTGTTCTTCACCCAGATCACCATGGAGGCGGGCGAGGATACGGAGTATCTGGACGCGATGCGCAAGGCCAACATCAAGGGTGCGCTGGTAGGAGTGGAAGCGGTGACGCCGGAAGGGTTGAAGGCGGTCTTCAAAGACTGGAACTGTTCCGGCGAGAGCCTGGCGAAGCAGTTGCAGACCTTCAAAAAGCACGGCGTGCATGTGCTGGGCTCGTTCATCTTTGGCCTGCCGACAGACAAGCCGGCAACCTTCGACGCTACGGTCGAGATGGCACTGAAGGCGGGCATCACCTTCGCCCAGTTCGTGATGATGACGCCCTTTCCCGGCACGGTGGACTTTGGCCGCTGGGAGAAGGAGCAGGCGAAGTCCCCCACGCTGGTGGACGGGGTGCCGATCACGCGCTACTGGCTCATTCCCACGGCCGTACGCCCGAAGATGTTCACACCCCACCCTTCGATGAGTTCGGATGAGATCCGCGAGCGCACACAGCGCGTCTGGGACCGGTTCTACACGTTTCCCGCGATCTGGGAGCGCTCCGCCTGCACGCCCACGCTGAAGGCGCGGGTTGCCTTCGTGTTCCTGTCAAAGCTCTATCGACAGATGTACGCGGGCACCGGCATCTCCACCGACAGCGCACGGCGGAAGAAGGCCAAGCGGACGGCGCGATGGATGGCGAGGCAGTGCCGCAAGCTGTTTCAGGCGAAGGCCATGCCGGAGCTGCAGTCGCCGGCATGGGAACTGCCCTTCGCAACTGCGCCGGTGCCTGCATTCGCGAATGCGGATGCGAGGAGCGAAGCGGAGCCATTCACGGTGATCCGCTAGAGCGTTTTCACTGTAGGTGTATACAAGAGCGCCATTGTCCGCGTGGCTTTCCGTCAAGAAAAGCCACACTTCGCGGAGCTTGGCTGTAACGCAGTAACAGTGAAAATGCTCCAGAGCGAAGCAGGCCTAGGCACCCATCATCAGCTTCCTGCCCAGCCCGAAGAGCAGCGCGGCCAGCACGATACGGTAGGCGGCGAAGATGACGAAGCCGTGGCGGCGGACCCACATCAGAAACCACTCCACCACCAGCAGCGCGATGAGGAACGAAACGGCGAAACCGATGAAGAGCACGATCCACCAGTGGCCGGTCATGACGAGCGGCGCAATGGCTTCGGCTACGTCCGTGTGTTTGGGGTGCAGGGTGCGGAGCAGATCGTAGCCAGTAGCGGCGATCATGGTAGGGATGGAGACCAGGAAGCTGAACTCGAGCGCGGCCGTGCGCGTCATGCTAACGAGCTGACCGGCGGCGATGGTGGACATGGAGCGCGAGGCGCCGGGAAAGACGGCCGACGTGACCTGGCAGAGCCCGATCCAGACGGATTGACCGAGCGTCATGTGCTCGACATCCTGCGTCCCCGATTCGCGCCGCACGCTCCACGCATCGACCACCCACATGATGATGCCACCCACCAGCAGCGAGGTAGCCATCAGGCGCAGGCTCTCCATGTGTTTGCCGATGACCTCGGTGAGCAGGAAGGCCGGTATCGCGGTGCAGACGAAGGCGATGAGCGTGAGCGAGAGTGGATGGTTCAGCGCGGTGCGGTCGCCCGACTCGCCCGTGGGGAAGGTGCGGATGAACTCGAGGATGCGCCCGATGAAGAGGAAGACGAGCGCGAGGATGGCGCCGAGCTGAATGACGATGGTGTACATCTTCCAGTACGGATCGGCGAGATTGATGTGGAGCAGTGCCTCCGCGATCCGCAGGTGCGCGGTCGAACTGACGGGCAGAAACTCCGTGAGGCCCTCGACGATGCCGAGCAGGACCGAGACGATGTAGTCGTTCACGCACTTCCTTTGGCGCGCGGCAAATCAGTCGCGATCTGCATTCGAGCGAGTGTTAGAGCATTTTCCCTGCCGCCGTAAACCCGCGGAGATGGTCTCGGGGTGGCCTTTCGTTGAATGAAAGACCACATGAGCTTCCGCCGGACGGTCTACGCCTACAGGAAAAATGCTCTAATCGCGCTCTGCGCCATAGATGGGAATGGACTGCTCCATCTGGTATATCAGAGTGGCTGCGCGCGCCGCGTAATCACTACCCGGATACTTTTCTTGCAGGTGCGTGGCAACTGTCTTAGCGTGATCGCGATCCTCGTTGGCTTTTTTATCGTTGTTGTCGCCGGCATAGATGTCACCAGCCGCCGCCAGTCGATATACAGTCTCGAAAAGGGCTTCGGGCGCCCGCGGTGAGTTGGGATGCTCATCGGCGTATTTCTGATAGAGCTCGGCTTCCTTCTCCGGACACTTCGTCGTTCCCTGCCAGTCGCCGCACACCTTGTTGTCGAGCATGTCGTACGCAGCCAGGTCGGCAAACTTTGAGCCGGGGAAGCGCTTGATGACCTTCTTCATCTCCGAGTCATCGATCTGCTGGCGCAGGTAGGCTTCCTTCTCGTGGGCGGACGGGCGTGAATAGACATCCTGCTTCTCCAATTGCCAGCGGATGTCCGCAGCGCGCCACGCAGCGTCACCGGCATGCGGTCCCTGGGGGAAGAGCTGCGCGTCACGTGCGTAGAGCAGCCGTGCAGCCTGCGCCGCTCCTCGCGGGCCATGGGCGTCGCTGGCCCTGCTCTCCTGGCCGGTGGCTGCACCGTAAAGGATGTTGTCGGCGTTTGGCGTGGATACAGAGACGACGCCCTTGCCTTGCAGCCAGCCGGAGATGGGCGGAGTGGCCGCCTCACCACCGAAGACGGGCGCGTCCTGGGCCTGGTTCTGCTGCACATCGGTGTTGGCAAAGACGCGCAGCCAGGGCCCATTCTGCTCGACAATCACCATCTCGCGTCCTGCCGTGATAGTGTCCAGCCGCTGCGAGCCGGTGTCGGCCTCGACGAAGACCGGCGTATCACGCAGAACGGTAGCGAGTCGGCCGGAGGGCGGCTTGTCGGCGGCGAATGCAATCGCGGCGGACGTCAGGCAGATGCAGGACAGAACAATGCTGACAACTCGAGTAGATTTCACGTGCTCAGAATACGCCGCGACGCTCTCTATGAGGTGCCGAGCACGCGCAGCAAGGTGGCGGGTTCTGCGTTGCCGCCGCTGATGATGGCGACAGCGGTGCGGTGTGGCGGCAGCTCCTGCCGGTGGAAGAGGAGTGCGGCAGTGGCAACGGCTCCGCTGGGTTCGGCGATGAGGCGGGCGTCCCACGCGATGCGGCGCATGGCCTGCTCGATCTCGTGCTCGGTCACCGTGATGACGCGCTCCACGTAGCGCTGGATGTGGGCGAAGTTCAGCGTGCCGAGGCTCTGAGTACGCAGTCCGTCGGCGAGGGTGCGGGTGGTCTGCTCCGCCGTGTACTGAACGATCCTGCCCTGGCGCAGGCTGGCCGCCGCATCGCCGGCTAACTCCGGTTCCACACCGACGACGTGGCACTCCGGCCGCTGCTGACGGATGGCTGCGGCCACACCGCTGAGCAATCCGCCGCCACCGACTGGCGCGAGCACGAGATCTACCTCCGGGCAGTCTGCGAGTATTTCGAGGCCGCAGGTACCCTGGCCGGCGATGATCGCCGGGTCGTCATAGGGCGGGATGATGGCGTAGCCATGTTCGAAGGCAAGGGCTTCGGCACGGTCGCGGCGCTCGGAGCTGGCCGGCCCGACATCGACGATCTGCGCGCCCAGCGCAGTCGTGGCCAGCCGTTTGATCTCCGGCGCGTTCGATGGCATGACGATGACGGCGGGAATGCCGAAGGCGCGTGCGGCATAGGCAACGCCCTGCCCGTGATTGCCGCTGGAGTAGGTGATGACGCCATGCCGGCGCGCAGCCTCGCTCAACTGCACGACAGCATTGTAGGCGCCGCGCAGCTTGAAGCTGCCGATGGGCTGCAGGCTCTCCGGCTTCAAATACGCTACTGTGTCTGTGGCAGATGTCAACCGGACCAGCGGCGTGTGCAGGACCGCGCCGTGCAGGCGCTCGCGGGCCTCGGCAAACTGCGCGTCGGTGACAAGCTCGGTGTCGGTAATGGTTGCCGTCATCAGATTTCCAGGATTATGGGCATGATGAAGGGCCGGCTGGAGGTCTGCTTCTGGATGTAGCGTTTCAGATCCACGCGGATCTTCTCCTTGATGAGGACCTGGTCGGCCCGCTCTTCCGCGTTCGACTCCCCGAGCGTCCTGCCGACGATGGCCTTGGCCTGCTCGCCCAGCTCCAGATCGCCGGCAACGAAGCCGCGGGTCACAAACTCCGGCACGCCTTCGACGTGGCCGGTGAGCTTGTTGATGGTGATGATCGCAATCACCAGGCCGTCCTCGCTGAGGTGGCGGCGGTCGCGAATGATCATGTCCTCGACGACGTTGCCGGAGGCGCCGGAGTCGAGCAGCACCCGGCCCGCGGCAACCTTGCCGTTCTTCACGGCGGTCTTCTGGTCGAGCTCGAGGACGTCGCCGTCTTCGAGCAGGTAGGCGTTCTCGGAGATGCCGATGTCCATGGCCAGCCGCGCGTGGCGCTGCAGGTGGCGAAAGTCGCCGTGCACGGGCACGAAAAACTTCGGCCGGACGAGGTTGATCATCAGCCGCAGCTCTTCCTGGCTGCCGTGGCCGCTGACGTGGATCAGGCCGGACTGGCCGTCATCGAAGATGACGTTCGCCTCGCGGCGGCAGAGGTGGTCGATGACGCGGTAGATACTCTTCTCGTTGCCGGGGATGACGCGCGAGCTGAGCAGCACGGTGTCGCCGCGCTCGATCTTGGCGTGCTTGTGGTTGTCCACGGCGGCGCGGGAGAGTGCAGACATCGGCTCGCCCTGCGTGCCGCTGATGAGAATGCAAACTTCTTCCGGCGCGTAGTCCTTTACCTGGCCAGGATGAATGACGAGATCGCGCGGGATGTTGAGGTAGCCCAGGTCCTGCGCGATCTCTGACGACTCAAGCATGGACCGTCCGACGATCGCGACCTTGCGGCCGTGCTGCTGCGCCAGCTCCAGGGCAA
>JAUTWX010000308.1 GCA_030838385.1 Acidobacteriaceae bacterium | reverse complement strand
CGGCTCAACCGGGCAATGCAAAGACAGCAGTTACACGAATGCTCCAAAAAAGATGGGCGCATGCCGCGGGCACAAAGGTGTCCAGCAATGGTTTGCCGATACATCCGCTCCCGCAGCCTCTGCAAAGACCACGAAGTCTGCCGCCGCGGCTCCCGCAACCGCGTCCACGCCAGCACCACCCGCTCCTGCTGCCGCTCCAGCCGCGGCCCCGGCACGCGCCCCCAAGGCTTCCTCCAGCATGGCCAACACCACCGCAGCACCCGGTGGCGGCCCCGGCATGGTCTGGGTCAACACGCCCACCAATGTTTATCACTGCTCCGGCTCCCGCTACTATGGCAAAACCAAGGAAGGGAAGTACATGACGGAAGCGCAAGCCAAAGCTGCAGGAGCGCATCGGACCACGGCAAAGGATGCGGGCAGTAACCACCGACGGATCACCGGCACTGCATCTATCGCGACTGCCATTCCTCTTGTCGCTCTCGTGCTGTGCGAGGCGAGGGGTTGGCGGCCGCTCGATTTTGGCTTACCTTCGCGGACAAAAATCACTCCGCGGCGCGTTCTCTATGCGGCGTGGGCAATCGATTGAATAGATTCAGAGCTCCAAGGAGGAGCCGCAACGATGAGCAAAGGTTTCTTGTCACGACGTACGTTCCTTCAGACCACCGCGGCTGTCGCGGGCGCTTCCGTGGGTGCCTCTCTGATCGGTGGCTCTGTCTTGCTCGAAGAGCCCGCTTACGCCGCAGAGCAGGCTGTCCCACCCAGTGACCGCGTTCGCTTCGGCATCGTCGGCGTAGGCATGGAAGGCTCCAACCTGCTCGCCACGGCCATCCAGCTTTCCGGAGTAGAGTGCGTTGCCGCAGCCGATCTTTACGACGGCCGCCACGAACTCGCCAAGGAGATCGTTGGCAAACCCATTCGCACCACGCGCCGCTACCAGGATCTGCTCGAAGCCAAAGACATCGATGCCATCATCGTCGCCACTCCCGATCATTGGCACAAACAGGTCGTTGTGGATGCCATAGCTGCCGGCAAGGACGTTTACTGCGAAAAGCCGATGTCGCACAATCCCGCCGATGGGCTCGCGATGCTCGCCGCCGCAAAGAAGTCAGACCGCATCGTCCAGATCGGCGCGCAGCGCACCAGCTCTGTGATCTGCGCCAAGGCGAAGGATCTCTACGACAAAGGCGCAATCGGCGACCTGAATCTCATCGAATGCACACTCGGTCGCAACGATCCTACCGGCGCATGGGAATATCCACCGCCCCCCGATCTCTCGCCGCAAAACCTCGACTGGGACACCTGGCTCGGCACCGCCCCAAAGAAGGCTTTCGACCCCTATACATTCGCACGCTGGCGCTGCTGGAAGGAATACGGAACCGGCGTCGCCGGCGACCTGATGGTCCATCTCATCAGCGGCATGCAGTTTGTGCTCGGCATCAACGAAGTGCCCAAGCGCGTCATCTCCTACGGCGGGATCTATCGCTGGAAGGATGGCCGCAACATGCCGGACGTACAGCCGGTCCTCTTTGAATACATGGGCGTTCCCCTCTATATGCGCCTCTCGCTCGGCTGCGAGTCGACAGAGGTCACGCGCTTCATGGGCTCAAAGGGCGTCATCGAAATGCGCGAATTCAGCATCAGCTACACGCCGCAGGCTGGCGTCGATCTGTCGCCCAGTTATTACTCCGGCTCCTTTCCGGCTGCGATGAAGAGCGCCTATGTCGCCCAGTGGCACAAGGAACACGATCCCATTCCCGGCCAGGAGCCTGCTCCCGAGACCATCACCTTCAACGGCAACGACTACGACGACCTGAAGCCGCATCTCTATAAATTCTTCCAATCAGTGCGATCGCGGCAGCCTGTACTCCAGGACGCGCTCTTCGGCAACAACGCGGCACTGGCCTGCCATCTTGCGAATGAGTCCTACTTCCGTGGACACGCGGTCGCCTGGAATCCCTCCACACAGAAGATCGAGTCCGCCGCATAACAAAGCGAAGCAAAAAGGAGACATTTAGATCGTGAAATTCTCAAAAATCATCTTTGCTGCCGCAATCGCACTTATCTTTGGATACGTCCCCGCGCCTGCCCACGCTGCTGCCGCGCTGAGGACCGTAGCCAGCAGTGATGTGGCCGCTTCGCAATTCCTGGGCCGCTGGGACCTGACATTGAAAGCACCGGACCGCGAATGGCCTTCGTGGATCGAAATAACCGAAGATGGCGGCCAGCTCAAGGCCCGGATGACCAGTCGCTGGGGCAACGCGCGCCCTCTGCCCAAAGTCGAAGTGTCGGATGGCAAGCTCACCTTCGTCTCCCCGAAGGAAGAGGAAGACAGCAAGAGCGACCTGGTCTTCGAGGGCAAGCTAACAGGCAAGAACCTCATCGGCACCGTCAACGGGCCGGATGGCACAACCTGGCATTGGGTCGGCAACCGTGCGCCCGCGCTTGTCCATACGCGCACGCCACAGTGGGGCAAACCTGTCCAACTCTTCAACGGGAAAGACCTCACCGGGTGGCATCCCGATAAGCCGGGTGCGCCCGAGTGGACCGTGCAGAATGGCACCATCGTCAGTCCAGGCCATGGCCACGAGCTCATCAACGATCGCAAATTTCAGGATTTCAAACTCCACATCGAATTCAACTGCGGCAAAGATGCGAACAGCGGCGTCTATCTCCGCGGACGCTACGAAGTGCAGATAGAAACTGAGTCCCAGGCCGAGCCTCCCAGCCATCACACCGGCGGTGTTTACGGTTTTATCGCCCCATCACCGGAGTTGCCGCGCACGCCGGATGTCTGGCAGACCTTCGACATCACGCTCATCGGCCGCAAACTTACCGTGGTGCAGAACGGCACGACCATCATCAACGATCAGGAGATCCCCGGCATCACAGGTGGGGCGCTCGATAGCCATGAAGCGACGCCCGGTCCGCTCTATTTCCAAGGGAGCGAAAAGGGTCACGTCGCCTTCCGCAACATCGTGGTCACGCCTGCAACGTAAGCGGCGGTGATGCATCGCGGCAGAGGTACAGCTCTCGACACTGCCGCGATACCCGTGGGGACCTCATCGGCGCAGCGCGCATCTGGCACGGGCGCGTTAGGACTGCATGTCTATGGCAAGGAACCGATTCCTCGTCGGCCTCATCTTCCTCGTGTTCTTTGTCATCTCTCTGCTCAGCAATATCCTCGGGCCCATTGTGCCGGATATCATCGGCACCTTTTCCGTCGGCCTGGGCTCCGCGGGTTTTCTCGTCTTCGCCTTCTTTATCGCCTACGGAGTCATGTCCATCCCCGCTGGATTTCTTGTCGAGCGCTACTCCGAAAAGCCGGTCATGATATGCGCATTCCTCGGCGCCGCGCTCGGCTCCGTTGTCTTCGCACTTCACCCCACCTACAAGATCGCATTCGTATCCCTCTTCGTCATCGGCATCGGGATGGCGATGCTCCAGGTCGCCATCAACCCCTTGCTGCGCGTCGCGGGCGGCGAAGAAAACTTCGCCCTTAACGAAACCATCGCGCAGCTACTCTTCGGATCGGCATCCTTCCTCAGCCCATGGATCTACTCCTATCTCGTCCTCAATCTTCCGGTTGGAGCGGAGCGCGCGAATCCCCTCCTTCGCGTGCTTAGGCAAATCACACCAGCGCACCTTCCCTGGGTCTCGCTCTATTGGATCTTCGCTGCCGTCGCGGTCGCTATGGTGATCGTGCTCTCGCTCTCACGATTTCCGGCTGTCCAACATACTGCGGAGGAGCGCCCCGGAACCCTCGCGATGTACAAGAGCCTCATACGTCGGCGTCTCGTCTGGCTCTACTTCCTCGCCATCTTCGCCTATGTGGGCTGCGAGCAGGGAACAGCCAACTGGATATCTCAGTTTCTAAGTCACTACCACGGTTACGATCCGCACACCACGGGTGCCCGAGCGGTCTCCTGGTTCTGGGGCCTGATGACCTCCGGCTGCTTCGCCGGAGCATTTCTCCTCCGCCTCTTTGACAGCCGGCGCGTCTTGATCGGCGCCGCCAGCGGCGCACTCCTTCTGCTCTCGCTCGGTCTCTTCGGTTCCGCATCGATCGCAGTTATCGCCCTTCCACTCGTCGGCCTCTTCGCCTCCGTCATGTGGCCCATCCTCATCTCACTCGCGCTCAACTCGGTCGCCGAATATCACGGCGCCTTCACCGGTATTCTCACGACGGGCATCATGGGCGGCGCCATAGTTACTCTCGTCATTGGAGACATCGGCGACCACGTCGGCCTGCGCACCGGTATGGCGCTGCTTTATCTCACCTTCGGCTATGTCTGGAGTGTCGGCTTCTGGGCGAAACCTCTCATCAACAATGCAACCATCGGCAGCAAGGACAAAGGTGTTGCCGCCATGTAGCCCTAAAGTCGCTACGCCGAGTGGTACAGAAAGATTCCGCCAATCACCAGCAGCCACACCCACAACGCGAAGCGCAGCGGCCGCTTGGGAACACTGCCTGCCAGCATCGTGCCAAGCGCCGCGCCCACCAGGCCGCCGGCAACCAGATGCGCGAGCAGCGGCGCATCCATGGCGCCTGCAAACCAGTGCGCACCGCTTCCCAATGACGACGTCAGAAATCCAAAAGCAATATCCGTGCCCACCACTTGTGCCGGAGCCAACGGGGTCAGTGCCAGCAAAGCGGCGCTCCCCAGCGCGCCAGCCCCTGCCGAGGAAAAGCCAACCTCCGCGCCGACCGGCAACATGAGCCACGGCAGCAGCCGCGCATGGTCACGGGTATCCCGCTCTTGCTTCACTGGGCGAAAGGAGAAGAGTATCTGCCACAGCGCCGTGAGGACGAGAACCACACCCAGCGTGCCGTTCACTAACTGCTTCGCGCCGGTATCGACAAACCGATGCAGCAGGAATGCGCCCGCCAGCACGCCCGGAACGCCCCCCACTAGCATGTACGCAAGCGTGCGCCACGATACCTGCTTGCGCCAGATCTGCGTGGGCAGCAACACCAGCTTCACCGCAGCCGCAAACATCAGCCCCACGCTCACCGCGATGCCGGCAGGCACGCCAAGCATCAAAATCAGCAGCGGCGTCGTGATGGTGCCGGCGCCTACGCCGGTGAGCGCGATGAAGATGGCGATGACGAACCCGATCAGGTATTCCACGCTTCGGTCCTCAGTGGTCGCGCTACGTCTTACTTTGCTGCTTCAATGTGAATGCCGCACTCCACCTTGCGTCCTGCCCATCGGCCGGAGCGAGCATCGCCCGGATCGAGCGGAAGGGATGTGCACGGTTCGCAGCCGATCGACGAATAGCCGAGCGCATACAGCGGAAGCAGCGGGATGCCAAGTTCCTCGCACGCGTGCCAAACATCCGCCGTGGTGAAGTGCGCCAGCGGGCTCAGCTTCAGCACCTGCTTGCCACCCGGCAACGTAAACGGCGCCGCCTCTTCCAGCCCCGCACGCGTTTTTGCCTGCTCCCGACGCAGCCCCGTGATCCACACCTTGTAGTTCGCCACCGCACGAAACAACGGCTCAACCTTGCGCGCAGCGCAGCAGCGGTCCGGGCTCGTTTGATATAGCAGGCCATGCTGTGCCTCCTGCTCGGCCACCGTTGTCAGCGGCAGCAGGTTGATCAGCCGCACATTCCACTCGCGCGCAATGCGATCGCGATACGCATACGTCTCCGCAAAGTGATAGCCCGTGTCCAGAAACAGCGTCGGTATCTGTGGCCGCAGCTCGAGAGCCAGCTTCAGCAGCAGCACATCCTCCGCCTGAAAGCTGCACGTGAGACACACATCGTCGAGCTCCGAAGCATCTGTAAACGCCTGTCGCAGTTGCTGCCGAACATGCGCTACCTTTGCATCCAATTCCGCAGAAAGAACGCTCATAGTGTGCGCTCCCTATCCAGCACTTTTGACTGGCGCAACAGACTCAGCAGATTCGCGACGGCCTGTACTGTTCCGGCGCGAGGTACGAATTCCGCGTGCGAACTGCCGATGCGGAGCGAAACCAGATCGCTGCTTTCTTCCACTACCATCACCAGTGCTCCCGCATCAGCAAGAATCCCTGGCGTCGTCGGATCATCGTCCGGCGGACGTACTACGAACGCTCCCGCCTGCAGCAGCGCGCGTTCCAGCGCATCTGCCACCGCGGCCGGCGCACTCAGCCGCAGCACCACTCCTGCATGTCCCCACCGCGTCGCGCGTTCCAGCGGAGTCACCGGTGCTGCATTGGCAATGCCTGCATCATCCGTCAGGACTTCGCGAACCATCCCTGCACCGGCGGTCGCATTCGTCTCCGCATCGATCAGGACAAAGGCGCCTAGCGTGCGATTGTCGCTGTAGCGTTCAACGGCGATCGGTCGC
>JAUTWX010000302.1 GCA_030838385.1 Acidobacteriaceae bacterium | reverse complement strand
GGTCGGCGCGCCGCCGGCACCGCGCGGCCAGCGCGGGCAACACGTCTTCACCCGCGACAACGTCGTGGCCGGGGTCGAACAGAGTCTTGTGAGGATGAAGACCGACTATCTCGACGTCGTCCAGTTTCACTCCTCGCCATCCCGGCAGACCCTGGAGGAGCACGGCGCGCTCGAAGCGCTCCTGGAGCTCAGAGAGGCCGGCATGGTGCGGTTTATCGGCATGTCCGGCACATTGCCCCATCTGATGGACCACATTGCCATGGGTGTTTTCGATGTCTTTCAGATCCCGTACTCGGCGGTCGAGCGTGAACACGAAGCGGCGATCACCGCTGCCGCTCAGAAGGGTGCAGGCATCGTCATTCGCGGCGGCGCCGCAAAGGGTGCGCCAACCGAGGGGAAGCAGGCAGGGCTGCAGTGGGAACGCTGGCGCCAGGCGCATCTCGACGACCTGCTCGACGGCATGACCGCGATGGAGTTCATTCTCCGCTTCACTCGCACGAACCCGGATTTGTTTGAGAGCGGTGAGGCAGCCAGGAAGGCTTTAAGCCGGGAAAACCCCGGACAAATGTCTATATTAGGCGCTTCGGGGCGAAGCCCCGCAAAAACTTTGTCGATGATCAGGCGGCGAGCCCGAGTTCATGGAAGACGCCTCGCATGGCGGTTTGGATGGCAGCGTAGTGGAGATCGATCGGTTTTGGGTTGTGCGGTCCGCGCCTCGGGCGGAGTGGCTGAGCCGCAGCGAGCAAGGGTTTGATGGCTTTGTCGCGCAGGACGAGGAGCGCCGTCATCGCCCGGAGACCGGTCGGCAACGGCTCGTAGCGGCGAGTGTGGCCGATTCGGCGGACGATGTCCTTGCCGCGGAGTTTCTTCAGATCATAAGCGGCGTGGCGGGGACCGTACTGTGATGGGCTTTGCTTGGTGCGTGCGCAAACCCGAGCCGCCACGTGGGAGGCGGTGAAGCCATTTGGCGAGGCGGACAAAGCGATCAGCGCCTCGAGCACCGCGCGCATGCGTGCCTTGTTGAGATCGATGCCCCCGACGATGGTTTTGCCGACCTGCGAGGCTGTCGGCAGCTGTTCGAGCAGTTCATCGGCGATGAAGCACTGATCGATGCAACTGAGAGCATCGGCAAACCTTTCCAGCATGCTTTTCAATCGCCACACCACCTCGGGGAACTTCTCCAACGAGCGACCGCAGTTGAGCTCGCGCGTGTTATGAGCAACCGCCTCGATGCGAAGGACGCGTTCGCCTTTGGTATAGATCTTCAGAGTCAGCTTGCCGCAGTGCAGCTTGAAGATCGTCAGATCATACGTAGGTCTCTCGACCGCGACTTCCCATTCGGCCGACCGCTTGGTTCGGCGGTGGATTTTCGGACGATGCTTGCATCCGACGATGGTCTTGATGGTCTTCAGATCGAGCGGGGCCCGGCTGCGGTCTATCAGCGCCTGAAACACTTGTTCCATGTGCCCGCCCACCTCAAAGACCAGGTTTCGGCTGTACTCGATCTGATAGCTTGAATACTGATAACGAAACCCGCTGCGCCTCTGCTCCTCAAAATCGAGCGCGAAGCACAAACAGGTCGTATAAATCCAACGCTCGCAGACTTGGCTCAATCGCCCTATAGCCCGTTGTTCGGACAAGGTGTCTGCGATCTTCGCCAAGCCTGCGGCGTCGGAGATATCAGTAAAACAATTTCCCTCCTTGGTGAAGCCAATGCCGGCCTTGCGGGCTTGGCAGGCGACGTACTCGTGGCCGTTCAAGATCACCTGGGCCGGGAAGGGAGGATGCCCGCTGACTTTGATGGTGAGATGACCCCATTCGGGGTCCAGGATATGAAACGAGTAGTGGTTGACGTACGGGATCGGCGTCTTTCGTTCGATGTGGTGTTTGGCGCTGACATCCCAAACCGGCGCCGGCGCTCGACCAACCAAGACCAGAAATAAGCCCTGCACGACGGTGGTCTTGGAGCGATATTCTGTGGCAATGTCGTGCTTGCGCTCCCCCACCGAACAGTCGATGACCGCAATATTGTGCGCTTTGGCATAGCCGCGAACGCGACGGCTGAAACGGCCGGCCAGCCGCATCAGGTAGGCATTTTCGAGGGTTTCGTCCGACCCGGTCAGCGCCCGCCACCACACCCGAAACCCACCGGGACTATGCCCCATGCGGAAGTAGGCGTTCAGAACGATCCGATCCACGCAATCATAGCTGCCGCTCAGGAGATCCTGATACAGAGTGCTCAGCCCATCTGTCATGGAGGGTACGCTAGAAGAACTCCGGCGTATTTCAAACTGCCCCGAAGGGGCCACTTTTTCGCAGCTCGGTCTGCGAAAAAGCGTAGTCTCTTACGAGCTGACTCGCGACTACACGTGCGAAGAATCTTGTGGCCGGAATCGCGGAGGAGTGCAACCATGGGCGTGCTGAAAAGCGTTGAACCCACTGGGTTCTTGACCTTCGCACCCGCGTTTGCGGGAACAAACTGGGCGGATGTGAATCGGCGGATCATCCAAAATTGCCCGCACGGCCGAGGAAGAGTCTTGTCTTCCGCCTGTTTGGTTCCGGCTTTGCCGGCTTAGGTACTCACCGTCTCGGGACCGCCTCTTGTCGTCTCCGTGACCCTTCCCCGCTTCCCCTCCGACAAAAACGGAATCGCCTTCCGCGACCGGGGACCGAGGGTTCGAATCCGGCTCCCTCCAGCAGCCAGTCTGTCTCAGCAGTGAACCCTGAGGCTATAGGCGAAAAGCCCCGCACTTTGGCGGCGGTCTGCGGGTGGCTGGGGACGTGAGAAGGGACGCGCAGGCGGCGAACCGGGACTCCTTCGCCCTTTCTCTCTGACGGGCATTGATGCAGTCCCACCTCCCGAAAGTTCTGACCGTTTGCAAACGACGCGCGGCCGCGGTGGGGCCGCGGCCTGGGGCATATCTGTCCGGAGTTGCGGTTTAGCCTGCGAGCAGTTTGTGCTGCTCCGTCCAGTCCAGCGGCAGATCGAGTTCGGTCAGCCGCGTCGCCGTGAGCGCGACGGGTTGCCGGCCCTGCAAGATCGCCTCGATCAAC
>JAUTWX010000274.1 GCA_030838385.1 Acidobacteriaceae bacterium | reverse complement strand
AGACACGCTAATCTTAGGAGATGGGCCGAGGTGCGGGATTTCGCGACGAGTGAACCGCGCAGACACGGCAGGGGAGTGAGTGAGACGAGATGGGAGCACATGGACAGCAGATGCCGCAGCCGCAGTCGCTGCCGGGCGTGAAGGCGATCGTCGCGATTGGATCAGGCAAGGGCGGGGTAGGAAAAACCACACTCGCGGTAAACCTGGCGATTGCGATGGCGAAGCTGGGGCAGAAGGTGGGGCTGGTGGATGCGGACATCTACGGGCCGAATGTGCCGCTGATGATGGGCGCGACCACGCAGCCTCGCGTGATTGAAGGCAACCGCATCGAGCCGCTGACGGTGCATGGCGTGAAGATGATCTCGGTGGGCTCGCTGACACCGGGAGACAAGCCGCTGGTGATGCGCGGGCCGATGCTGCACCAGATCATCCGCCAGTTTCTGCAGCAGGTGTCCTGGGGCGAGCTGGATTACCTGATCGTCGATCTGCCGCCAGGTACGGGCGACGTGGTGATCTCGCTGGTGCAGACAGTGCCGCTGACTGGCGCGGTGGTGATCTCCACGCCGTCGGATGTGTCCCTCCAGGATGCGCGCAAGGCGCTGGAGATGTTTCACCAGGTGAACGTGGAGGTGCTGGGTATTGTCGAAAACATGAGCCAGTTCACCTGCCCGCATTGCCATGCGGTGATCGATATTTTTTCGAAGGGCGGCGTGGAGCGGACGGCACAGCAGTTCAAGCTGCCGTTTCTTGGATCGGTGGAACTGGACCCCAACATCCGGCAGGGTGGCGACCGCGGTTTGCCGGTGGCGCTGGCGCCGGAGGAATCGTCGGTGGGGACAGCGAGCTTCTACGGGATTGCGCGCAAGTTGATGGAGCGGGCCGAGGAGCAGCGCGCGCACGAGCAGAACGTCTTTGAGATCACCTAGCGGCGCGTGAGGCGGAAGCGTAACGATCCGCTTCCGCACTCGCTACGCATCAGTGCCTTCCCAGCAGGCCGCCCAACGTTTTGCCCAGATTCTTGCTGTTGGGAATCTGCGGGCCGTTTTTGCCGAGCAGGCCGGCCGGATTTTGCGCGCCGCTGGTAAGGCCCTTCAGGTCGGGCGTGATGACGGGGCTGGACGCAGTGCCGGTGATGGTGACAGGAACGCCGTTCCTGAGTGCGCCGCTGGCGGCGCCGCCCACGCCACCGCCGATCATCGAGATGGCCGTGGTGGCCATACCGGCCGCACCGGTTTGAGCGAGCTTCGCGACCACGTGGAAGTTGAGCGCCTTGGCTGCGCTTACGGTACCGCCGCCCGTGGCTGTGCCTAGAGCGGGCACATCCAGAAGAATGTTTTGCGCATCGAGCGCACCGCCTGCCTCACGCAGGTTGAGGCTGAGCACGCGCACTGTGGTGACATTGCCGGTCTTGCCGCCGGTGAGCGCGGTGACAGCCGACATCTTGGAGCCGAGATCGAAGCCGGCGAGCTGGGTGTTGTCCAGGCGCACTGGCCCAGTGATCACCGGCGCGTCCGAAGTGCCTGTGATGGCGAGATTGGTGGTGAGCGTTCCGCCTTGCAGCTTGGAGCCGGAGGGCATCTGGATGCCGAGCGAGGGGAGGAAGGCTTCGAGATCGTTGATGGGAGCGCCCTGGGTGGCGGCGGTCACGTTGAGATTTGTCTTCGCGCCCTGGGTCTTGTAAGTGCCGGCGATGTTGAAGAGGGCCTTGCCGAAGGCGAGGGTGGTGTTCTGCAACTGGCCGGAGAGCGAGGCGAGGTCCTGGTCGACAGTGAAGTTGACGTGCACGGGACGCGGCGCGGGTGAGCCGTTGGCGGCCAGCTTGAGCTGCGATGCGTCGATGCTGCCCTGCACGTGTGCGCTCTGGCCGTTGGAGGTGACGTCCGCATTGATATCCGCAATACCTGCGACACCGGCTGAGGGAAGCACGAAGCCTCCGGCGACGAGGTCAGCGTGTTTGACTTCGACCTTTGCCGTGAAGGGAGTCTTCGAGGCGTCCGCCTGGTTGAATGGGCCACCCTTGCCGCTGACTGAGACGGTGCCATTGCCGGGGAAGGATGCGGAGAGAGAGTAGGTGAAAGGTGTGGTGAGCGAGAAGTCGCTGACCTTGGCCTCGACGTTCTGGATGACGCGCGGCGGTGTGGGCGCGCCGAGGTCGGTGATGGTCACCTGGCCATCTTTCACCTTAAGTACGCCGATGGACAGATTGGGCATCGTGCTTTGCGTCTCGGGTTTGTTGGCGCGCTTGCTGGAGTTGCCGAGGCTGGCGTAGTTCCAGACGTTGGCCTGGTTCTGGATCAGATTGATCTTCGGCGTGTCGATGGTGATGCTGCGGATCTTGACCTGCTTGTCGAAGATGAGCGGACCAAGTTCGATTCCGATGTGGATCTGTTTGGCCTGGATGAAGGGCTGCTGGCCGAACGCGGGATCGTCGGCGATGCTGAGCTGGTCGGCGGTGAGCGAGCCGGTGAAGAGGGAGAAGCTGAGATGTCCGAGGGTGACCTGCCGTCCCGTGGCATCGGAGAGCGCGGTTTGAATGCGGGGCCGGTAGTTGTCCGCGTTCAGGAGGAAGGGAATGGCGATCAGCAGGAGCAGGATGATGCCGCCCGCTATTGCCGCAATGGTGATCCACAAACGACGCCTGTCCATCATAGGAATCCTCTTTCTGGCCGCAGGACGAAGATGGTTCGATAGGGATCATCCGACCTGAACCATCCCATCCTGCTAGGAACACGCTGATGGTACTTTGGTTAGCCACGATCGTGCCTGGACTCAAGTTTGCGCCAGTCGGATGAAGACGCCCAACCTGATACGATAAATGAGGCGGCATGTACCCGAAATGAAGATCCGGGTGCTAAGCGCGCGGGTGACACGGCCATGGCAGCAGAGCTCCGAATCAGTCCGCGGGAGCGGCTGATATTGACGGCCATCCTGGAGATGTATATCGCCACGGGCGAGCCGGTGGCGTCGCAGGCTGTTGCCCGGATCTATGCCGATAAGGAAGGGATGAGCTCGGCGACGATTCGTAATGTGATGGTATCGCTGAGCGAGTCCGGACTGCTGGAACAGCCGCATACTTCGGCCGGTAGGATTCCGACGGCGAAGGCGTTTCGCTTCTACGTGGAGCATCTGGCGGGAGCGGCGCGTGCGGCGACCGGCACCAACGTGCCCCAGCTATCGGCAGAGAAGCGCCAGCAGATCGATGACTGCTTTGCCGGGGTGACCAGCCGGCAGCACTTCCTGGAGCGCACCTCGCACGTGCTGGCGATGATCTCGAGCGGCGTGGGGGTGGCAACCGAGGCAGCGGGCGAGACGGAGTGGCTGGAGCATATCCACTTCTCGCGGCTGACGGCGCAGCGGGTGCTGGCCGTGGTGGTGACACGCGGCGGCACGGTGCTGGACCGGGTGCTGCAACTGGATCACGATTTGGACCAGGGCGATCTGGAGGCGGCGGCGAATTTTGTGAACGGAAACTTCCGCGGCTGGTCGATCGAGCGCATCCGGGCCGACATCGGGCAGCGGATGGAGCAGGAGCGCAGCGAGTACGACCGGTTGATGCTGTCCGTCAACGAGCTTTTCAAAGGAGCCCTCGCGGGCGTGCAGCCGTCGCAGATGATCTTCGTAGAGGGCGTGGCCAACCTGGTGCAGCGCGATGTGGACCGGGAGCGGCTGCGCGCGCTGCTGGGCGCACTGGAGGCCAAGCAGCGGCTGATTGATCTGCTGAGCGCGTATGTGGATGCGCGGCAGCAGGCGGTGCGGGTGGTCGTGGGACTGGAAGACACCATCCCAGATATGGAGAATATGGTGCTGATCGGCACCGGTGCGCGATTGGGCGCGGAGAGCGTGGGGACGGTAGCAGTGCTGGCGCCGACGCGCATCCGCTACAACGAGACCATCCAGGCGGTCTCGTACATCGCGCAGCTCTCGGAGCGCATTCTGCAGACGCCGCGCGGGTAGCGTGCTTCGGGCACACGATCGAAGACAAGCAATGGAGCGGACCCGGCGACGGGCCGCGAGGAAGGACCAGGAATTTAGAGAGACGTATGACTATGACTGAGAATGCGACTGACACGAAGAGCGAAGTGAAGACGGAAAATCAGAAGGCTGAGAATCAGAACACCGGAAACCAGAACAGCGGGACGCAGAGGTTCAACGACGTCATTCCAGAGCCGCAACCCCAGCCGCAGGGGCCACCGCAGTCACAATCGCAACCAGGGGCAAGACCTGAGGTGAAGACAGAAGCGAAGACCGGCCCTGTGCCGGTGGAATCAGCGAGGGCTGGCGACGCGCCGGTCGCGGCTTCCCCTACGGCGGTGGTCGAGACCGTGGCCGGGGTGCACGAAGAGTGTGAGCGTCTGCGGGCGGAGCGCGACGGGCTCTTCGAGCGGATGGCGCGGCTGCAGGCGGAGTTCGATAACGCCAGGAAGCGCGAGCAGCGCGAGCGCGCCGACTACCGGGCCTTTGCCGTCGCGGATGCCGTCGAACAGTTCCTGCCGGTACTGGACAACTTCCGGCTGGCGCTGAACTCGAATGGCACGGCGGAGCAGTTACGCGCCGGCGTGGAGCTGATAGCGAAGCAAATGGACGAGGTGCTGCGCTCGCTGAACGTGACACCGGTGGAGACGGTGGGACAGCCGTTCGATCCGCGGGTTCACGAGGCGCTGGAAAGTGTGGAGCGTACGGACCTGCCGGATCATCAGGTAATAGATGAAATCCGGCGCGGCTATCGCATCAAGGAGCGGCTGCTGCGGCCGGCGCTGGTGCGCATCTCCGTGAACCCGAATTTGTCGGAAGCCTAGACGAAGCGCCGGCGAGTGCGGCGTATGGAACGATATCCCTATAAACCGGAGCAAGTTGATCCTCCGGAAGGCTGGACAGAAGAACGAGTACAGGAAAAATGGCAAACGTGGCCCACGTCGATTACTACGAAGTTCTGAGCGTTACGAGAGAGTGCGGCGAGCAGGAACTGAAGACCGCATACCGCAGGCTGGCGATGCGCTATCACCCTGACCGCAATCCGGACAATCCGGAGGCGGAGGAGCGCTTCAAGCAGGCGAGCGAGGCCTACCAGGTGCTGAGCGATCCCGAGAAACGCGCGGCCTACGACCGCTACGGCGTTTCGGGAGTGAGCGGCGCGGCCGGAGCGGGCGGCTTCCCGGGCGGCGTGGACCTGGGCGATATCTTCGGTGACTTTTTCGGAGAGATGTTCAACGTTGCGGGTGGACGCAGCGGACGTGCGTCGCGCGCGCAGCGCGGCCGCGATATTCGCTACGACTTGACGATCGAGTTCGAAGAGGCGGTCTTCGGCAAGGAGACGACGGTCTCCATCAAGCGCATGGACGTCTGCGGGGAGTGCCGGGGCTCCGGCGCCGCGCAGGGCAAGTCGGCGACGGTGTGCCAGCAGTGCGGCGGGCGAGGCCAGGTGCGCTTCCAGCAGGGGTTCTTCTCGATCGCGCGTACCTGCCCCATCTGCAGCGGAACGGGTCAGGTGGTCACTGAGCCATGTCACACCTGCCTCGGTGAGGGGCGCGTGGAGAAGCAGCACTCCATCGAGGTGAAGATTCCGGCGGGCGTCGAGGATGGCACGCGCATCCGCTACCAGGGGGAAGGCGATGCAGGCCGTTACGGCGGGAATGCCGGCGATCTGTACGTGGTGCTGGCAGTGAATCCGCACGCTTACTTCGAGCGCGAGGGGCACGACTTGCATTTCGCAGTCATTGTGTCGTTCCCGCAGGCGGCATTGGGGTCGGAGATATCGATCCAGACGCTGGAAGGCGAAACGGCGCTGAAGATCCCGGAAGGCACGCAGAGCGGGAAAGAGTTCCGGCTGCGCGGCAAAGGCGTGCCGTATCTGAACGAGCGCGGACGCGGCGACCTGATTGTGCAGATCGTGGTGGAGACACCGAAGAAGCTGACCAAGGCGCAGCGGGAGGCGATTCAGGCACTGGGCAGCTCGCTTGGGGTGGAGAATCGCGTGGCCTCGCGCGGCGGCCTGCTGGACAAAATGAAGGACCTCTTCAACTAGGTGCTGGCCGCACGGGCGGATGCGCCTTTGGTGCGTTCTGCTGGGTTCGCTTCCTTTGGTCGCTCACGCTCATATGCCTGGCTTGCACTAGCGCACTGCAGATCCTTCGCGCTGCTCAGGATGACACTTCGAGTGGCCGTTCTCAGGGTCGGGCGCGGGCAGCGTTCACGATAGCCAGTGCGGCGATGACGGCGGTTTCGACGCGCAGGATGCGCGGCCCGAGAGTGGCGCTATGCCACCCCGCACGCATGAACAGCGCGATCTCAGCGGCGGTCCATCCACCCTCCGGCCCGACAGCCAGCATGATTCCGCTCGCCGCTGTATCGGGTTCGTTGCTCTGAAGAACGCGTAACAGCGGCTGATCTTCTTCCGTCTCCGAAAGCAAAATGCAGAGTGGGCGGGCTCCCGCGCCGGCTTCGGCCGGAAGGTGCTGCGGCGGAGTCGCGGGTTTGTCCGTCGCAAGGATTGTCGCTAACCGGACAGGTTCGCCGATCTCCGGCAGATCGCTGCGGCGGGACTGCTTGGCGGCTTCGAGGGCGAGGCGGCGCCACCGCTCGACGCGTTTGGCGGCCGCCAGGGCAAGATGTTTTTCCGTCCGCTCGGCGAGCAGGGGCACGATGTGGCTGCAGCCGAGCTCCACCGCTTTCTCGATGGCCCACTCCATCCGATCGAATTTGAAGATGCTTAGCAGCAGTGTGAGAGGAAGCGCGGGCGCGGTTTCAAGCTCATGGAGGAGTGTGAAGTGGACGCTGTCCCGGTCGATGGATGCGATGCGTGCGAGCCATGCGCGGCCACCGGCGACAACGTCAAACTCCATGCCAGGCTGGGCGCGGAGCACACGGCTGAGGTGCTGGGCCTGATCGCCGTGCAGAGCCGCGGTGGCGTCATCCCAGGTATCTGCGATCCAGCGGCGGCGCGTCATGCACAAACTTTATCGCGTCCGGCCGTGAAGTATCGTGCTGCAAAAACACCTCGGGGGACGCTTGCCTGCGTCCCCCGAGTCTGTTGCCTTGTTTAGGTTGACTTACTTACTTCTTCTTCGCTGCCTTCTTTGCCGCCTTCTTGGCCGGCTTCTTGGCTGCCTTCTTTGTTGCCATGGTTTCTATTCTCCCTTGTGCTGCAACGCAGATGTTGCAGTTACGGAATGTATAGAGTGGGCGTCATGGAGTGTCAAGAAAAAAATGGCGGGAAGGTGCGCTTCTTTTCGCGCGCGACTTCTTCTTCGAGGCGGAATCTGCAACTAGTGTGGGATGCGATGGAGCAGATGACTGGCGAAGTAGAGGACGATGCCGCTCAAAGAATCGTGCCACGCATGCGCGAACATGCCCGCGCGCAGACTGCGACGGAGATGCGCGAGGATGCCGAAGAAGGCGCCGTACAACACGATGAGCAACATGCCGCTGGTGCCTTCATAACCATGTGCGAGGCCGAAAAACACCGCTGAAATCGCCATGCCGAGCCACACGTGTTGCGTGAGCGCGGTGAATTGCTGCTGCAGATAGCCGCGGAAGATCAGCTCTTCGCAGATGCCCGCGGAGATGCTGAGCGTGATCCAGAATGCGAGCTCACCGATGGATGCGGGCGCCATTTGCGAGACGATGCCGCGGATGTCTTCTGGATGAAGATGGGCGCGCCGGAGCAAAAGACCGGCGGCGCCTAACACGATCAGGGAGGCGAACCAGAAACCGAGGGCGATCGCGATATCCGTCCAGATTTCAACTGCACCGCGACGCCGGATGCCGAGCAGTTGACGCAGTGGCGTGCCGCGCATCAAAAGGCCCCAATGCACCAGGGCCAGCAGTATCCACTCCCACACCAGCGTCACGGCATACATGGCGAAGTGTGAGCGAGACTGCGTTGCCAGGTGGTGGGTGAGCGCATTCACGACGGAAATGCCGAGCAGTAGAAGAACGATGACACCGGTGTGCCAGAGCGGCGCGAGCAGCGGGCGAGGCTGGGAAGGCGGGGTCGCGGATGTGTCGCTGTGGAGTGTGCTCACGGTAGCTGGATTGCCGCTGGATTTACGTCCCTGCTATCTTCACACGTTGGCCACGCGGAGCAGTGCGGGTCACAGGAAGTTGAGGGTGTCAGGATGGAAGAAGTAGTGATCGTCTCCGCTGTACGGACTCCTACGGGAAAGTTTCAGGGATCGCTGTCCGGCTACAGCGCAGTGCAGTTGGGCGCACTGGCGGTGCGCGAAGCGGTGCGCCGCGCGGGGGTTGCGCCGGAACAGATCGACGAATGCATTATGGGCAATGTTGTCTCCGCCGGACTGGGGCAGAACCCGGGGCGGCAGGCAGCGCTGGGCGGCGGACTGCCTCCGAGCGTCAGCGCGATGACCATCAATAAAGTATGCGGCTCGGGGCTGAAGGCCGTGGCACTGGCGGCGCAGGCGATTCAGACGGGAAATGCGGAGATCGTGGTCGCGGGTGGAATGGAGTCGATGACAAATGCGCCGTACCTGCTGCCGCAGGGGCGCAATGGGTTTCGTATGGGCGACGCGAAGGTGGTGGACGCGATGATCCGCGATGGCCTGTGGGAGATCTACAACGATTACCACATGGGGGTGACAGGCGAGAACGTCGCGGAGAAGCATTCGATCACGCGCGAGCAGCAGGATGCCTATGCGCTGGCCTCGCACCAGAAGGCGACGGCGGCAGAGAAGGCGGGCGCGTTCAAGGACGAGATGCTGCCGGTGGAGATTCCGGCCAAGAAGAAGGGCGAGGCGGCTGGAGTGTTGGATCGCGACGAGAGCGTGCGCGAGGATGCATCGCTGGAGTCGCTGCGCGCGCTGAAGCCGGCGTTCAAGAAAGACGGCACGGTGACGGCGGGCAATGCTCCGGGGGTGAACGACGGCGCGGCGGCGGTAGTGGTGATGTCAGCGCGGAAGGCGGCGGAGCTAAAGCTGGAGCCGCTGGTACGGATTCGCGCACAGGCGACCAGCGGCGTCGATCCGAAGTGGGTGATGCTGGCGCCGGTGATCGGCATCCAGCGTGTGCTGGTGAAGGTGGGCTGGAGCAAGGAACAGGTGGACCTCTACGAGCTGAATGAGGCCTTCGCGGTGCAGGCGCTGGGCGTGATGAAGGAAGTGGGGCTGGATGCGCCGGAGCTTGCGTCGCGCGTGAACGTGAACGGCGGCGCGGTGGCGATGGGCCATCCCATCGGGGCCAGCGGTGCACGCGTGCTCACGACGCTGATTTATGCCCTGATGCATCGCAAGCTGCATCGCGGCGTTGCAGCGCTGTGCCTGGGCGGCGGCAACTCAGTGGCGATGGCAGTGGAGCGTTAAGAGATTGCCGGGATTGCATTTGCACAGAAGCGGGGCCTCCCGGCGCGTACCGCTAGGTGTCGAGGCTACAATAGGAAAATCGCCGGGAGAGATCGGCCTGCCGTGAAGTACACGGCATCTCCGGAGAGATGCGCACCACCCCGAAGCGGTGCAGATTCCTGGGCAACCGCGGCCACGCTCCGCCTTGACATGCATTTCACAACTGCCTCTGGAAAGCCTGGGACGCGAAAGGGACACCATATCGCATGACGCTCCTGCTCCTGCAGATGTCAATTGTGTTGCTGGTGACGCTGCTATGCGGCTGGATTGCCCGCAAGTTCGGACAGACGCGCGTGGTGGGCGAAATTGTTGGCGGCATCCTGATCGGGCCGTCCGTGCTGGGACGATTCTTCCCGAGCGTAGCGCACATCTTCACGCCGCACTCTTTTGCCGCATTCGAGAACCTGAGCACGGTTGGCCTGATCCTTTATCTGTTCCTGATCGGGATGGATCTGGATTATGCGCAGCTTTATAAGCAGCGCAGCACAGCGGTACTGGCCAGCGGGATGAGCATTCTTTTTCCCTTCGCCATGGCTGCGTTGCTGGCGCACTCGCTGCGTATCCGATTTGCTCCCCACGGTATTGGCAGTATGCCTTTCGTGCTCTTTCTTGGCATTGCGATGAGCATCACGGCATTTCCGGTGCTGGCGCGCATGCTTGAGGAGCGAAGGCTGCAGACGACTTCGCTGGGCACGACAGCTATCCTGTGCGCCGCGGTAGACGATGTGGTGGCATGGCTGCTGCTGGCCTTTGGGCTTGCGCTGCTGGGCAAGGACGGCGGCTCTGCCAGTCTGGGTGTTCGCATGGCTGGGCTGGTGGGGTACCTGCTGCTCATGCTCGGGGTCGTCCGTCCGCTGGCAAACCTGGCGGTCAAGCGTTACAAGTCGACAAAATTGTCTCTGGAACTGCTGGGCGTCGTCGTGGCTTGCGTGCTGCTCTCCGCCGCGGCGACGGATGTTCTCGGAATCCATCCACTGTTTGGCGCCTTCCTCGCGGGCGTGTGCTTCCCGCGCATTCCGCGCTGGCAGGAGGAGATTCGCGAGCGGCTGGACATGCTGATTGCCGTGCTGCTGCTGCCGCTCTTCTTCGCGCTGACCGGCATGCGCACGCGGCTGGATCTGCTGAACGGCACGAAGATGTGGCTGTGGGCGGGCATTGTGCTGCTGGCCGCGGTGGTGGGCAAGATGGGCGGCGCGATCATCGCTGCGCGGTGGAGCGGGCACTCCTGGCGCGATGCGGGAGCGCTGGGCGCACTGCTGAATACGCGCGGCCTGGTGGAGCTGATCGTGCTGAACATTGCCTACAATGTCGGCGTCTTTTCGCCAACGCTCTTCACCATGCTGGTGGTGATGGC
>JAUTWX010000267.1 GCA_030838385.1 Acidobacteriaceae bacterium | reverse complement strand
ATCGGCCCCTTGTTCGTCTGGACGCTGCCTTCCTTCGCATCATCAATCGCACGCTTCAGCAGCTCGTCCTGATACGCGCGCCCATTCACCGCCACGATCTGCATATCGGGACCGAACCCCGCCTTGTCCGCCAATGAACCCACCAGCACATCGCCCACTTTGCCGCCATCGGCGATATTCAATCCCAGCGACCACCACGCATTCACCCCACCGCGCTCCTCTGCCGTCGCGTATGCCGACTCCTTGTCGCTGTAGGCCAGCCGCCAGCCACCATTGGTGATGCCGCCCAGCGGCGCATGATCCTGCTTCGTCGTCAGCCGCTCGCGCAGAAAACCCGCCCAGTCATACGGCACCACGGCGTTCAGGTTCTCGACGACATCATCAAACGTGTACGGCACGACCTTCGGCGCTGTGTCGCCGCCCACGCCGTGCGGCGTGAGATCACCACCCAATCCATGAAAGCGAGCGCAGAAGTCGTTCATGCTCTTCTTCCCGCCGCTCTGCTTGCGGATGATCGTATCCGCCTCCAGCCAAATCAACTCGCCCTCCGGGTAGTAATCCACATTGCGGCGCCAGTTATCCCAACCATCGCTCGCGTCGATCAGAATCTGTGCCGATACTGCGGTATCCGACAGGTCGCGCCAGGTGCGCCCGGGCCGCGCGTCCAGCGTCGCCGCGCTGAACGCCAGTGCATCGCGATATTGCTCCGGCGTCCAGATGCCCGAGCGCGCCGTCAGCACGTCGCCCAGATATTCCGTCATCCCCTCGTAGATCCACAGCAGATCGCCCTTCATCGGCGCCTGATAATTCGGCGTCGCAAGCCCGGCCGGGCGGCGGTACTTCCCGTTCCAGGAGTGCGTGAACTCATGCGGCAGCAGCCCGCCAGCCAGCAGTTCCAGATTCGGATCGAGGAAGGTCTTCTCCGGAACGCGATCGTCGCTCGATTGGTGATGCTCCAGCCCGAAGTGCGCCACCTGGTCGCTCAATGTCATCAGGAAATGGTAGCTGCCATAGTGACGTGACTTGTAAAGCGCCCCCGTCTCGCGCACCAGGTTGTTGAAGCCGGCCAGCAGCTCTGGCTTGATCTCTAGGTCCTCCGGCCCGTCCGCCGCGACATCCAGATAATGCTTCGGCGTCACCTCCGGCGCCAGCGGCCACTCGCGAAAGTAGCGCCCCGTCAGCAGTGGCGAATCCACCAACTGCTCCAGCGATACGGTCTCGAATGCCGGATCATACGAATCGCCGCTAGTCTTGGTCAGCGCCGTCCCGTACTGCCAGCCCTGCGGAATCTTCGCCGACGGAGTCACCATCACGTCGCTCGCCTTGGCGCCATCGGGATACAGCACCACGGTGTTCCAGCTCAGCATCGCCAGGCTCGCGCTGGTCGAAGCGCCGGCGGAGAATCCAGTGGGCGAGGCCGTCGCCAGAAAATCCAGTTTGACCTTCAGCTCCGTCGCACCTGCTGGCACATCGATGTGGAAGGCGTACAAATCCACGTCATCGCGGCGCCACGGAATCTGTTGTCCATTGGCCGTGATCACAATCCCGGTCAAGTCATCGATCGGCCCCGTCGGTCCATGCTCTCCAGGAATCCACTTCGGATAGACCAGGGTGTGCTCGCCCGGCGTGATCGGCATGGTTTCCACGGCGTGCAGAATCTTGCGCGGCGCATCCGTCACATCCACATTGAGCTGAATCGGGCCGAGCTGGACGGGCTGTGAAGTAGATTGTGCATGGGTGGTGGCAAAGCAAAGAAGAGCAACAGGAAGAAGAAAACGCGAGTGACGGCCAGCCATAGATCTCCTGAACGGGCAATGTTCGCCAGTGTAAATGGCTGCGGGGCCGCTCGTGCGCGCGATGCTACACTCCTGCCATGCCGCGAGGCTTCTTCCTCACATTCGAAGGGCTTGATGGCTCGGGCAAATCCACACAATTGCGCAAGCTCCACGAATGGCTCGTCCGGAGCGGCGAGGATGTCGTCACCACCCGCCAGCCCGGCGGCACGCAGCTCGGCGATCGCATCCGCAGCCTGCTGCTGGACTCGCGCCGCACCTCGCTCGATCCGCGCGCGGAGCTGGGCCTCATGTTCTCCGATCGCGCACAAGTCATCGCAGAGGTCATCCGTCCCGCGCTCGACCGCGGCGCCATCGTGCTGTGCGACCGTTACACCGATTCCACCGAGGCCTATCAGGGCGCCGGACGCGAGCTCGGCTCCGCGCGCGTGCTCGCCTTGCATCATGAGCTCTGCGGTCTCGACCCCGACCTCACGCTGCTCTTGCTTCCCGACTTCGACGCATCGCTCGCCCGCGCGCGCCATCGCAACCAGAGCGCGGTAGCCGTCACCGGCAAGGATGAGAACCGCTTCGAGTCACTCGACACCGCATTCTTCCGCCGCGTCTACGATCAGTACCGCGCCATCGCCCAGCGCGAACCCCTGCGTGTTGTCGCCATCGAAGGCGATGCCGGCGTCGAAGCGGTGCATCGCCGTATCCTGTCCATAGTGGAAGAGCGCCTCAATCAGCATCGCGCATCGTAACGACATGGCAGCAGCCGGCACATCAGCACCAGATCCGCAGCCTCCGCAGCAATGGACCGTCATCGAGCGCGGCGGCTATCGCTATCCGCCCGGTCTCTCGCTCAATCTCCTCTTCTATCTGCGCCGCCGCTTCTTCAAGCCGTCCAATCCCATCCTGCTCTTCCAGCATCTGGCCGCCACCTACGGCCGCATCGCGCATTACAAGCTCGGCTGGCAGCACATCGTCTTCATCAACCATCCCGAATTCATTCGAGAAATCCTGGTCAACCATCCGCAGGAGATGATCAAGGAGCGCACCCAGCGCCGCATGAAGATCCTGCTCGGCGAAGGTCTCATCACCAGCGAGGGCGCCTTCCACATGCGCCAGCGGCGCATCGCCGCGCCCGCATTCCATCGCCAGCGCATCGCCGCTTATGCCGATGTCATGACCGAGCGCGCTATCCTCCGCCGAGCAAGCTGGCACGCCGGGCAAACCATCGACATCGGCGCGGAGATGATGCAGCTCGCGCTCGAGGTCGTCGCCCGCACTCTCTTCAACACCGATGTGACCAGCGACGTCCTCGCGATCAATCACGAGGTCAACGTCATCATGGACCTCTACCACTACCTCATCTCCCTGCCGCTGGCCGAGGCCTATCTCTACGCGCCGCTGCCCGGCCTCACGCGCTTTCGCCGCGCGCGCACACGGTTGAACGCCGTAGTGCACCGCATCATCGCCGATCACCGCAACCGAGCCCGCGTGGGCAATACCGCCGATAGCGGCGATCTCCTCTCCATGCTGATGACCTCGCGCGACGAAGAAGGCGGTGGTCTGATGACCGACGACCAGTTGCGCGACGAGATCATCACCATCTTTCTCGCCGGCTACGAGACAGTCGCCAACGCCCTCACCTGGACATGGCTGCTGCTCGCGCAGAATCCCGACGCGGAAGCCCGCTTCCACGCGGAGCTCAAGGCTGTGCTCGGCGGCCGCACGCCCACACTTGACGACCTCCCGCAACTCCGTTACACGGAGATGGTCTTCGCCGAATCGATGCGCATCTATCCGCCCGCATGGGCCATGGGCCGCCAGAGCACCGCAGACATCGCGCTCGGACCCTACCGCTTCCCTGCCGGAACGTACTTCTTCTTCAGCCAGTACGTCATGCAGCGCGACCCCGAATACTTCCCTGACCCGCTCCGCTTCGATCCCGAACGCTTCACACCGGAAGCGAAAGCCGCCCGCCCGCGCTTCGCCTACTTTCCCTTCGGCGGCGGCGGCCGCCAGTGCATCGGTGAGTCCTTCGCCTGGATGGAAGGCGTGCTGCTGCTCGCCACCATCGCTCAGCAATGGCGACTCCGGCTCTTGCCCGATCAGCAGATCGACGTCCAGCCGAAGATCACCCTGCGGCCGAAATACCCGATCCACATGCGCGTGGAAGAGAACAGCAGCTTCTAGCCTTTAAATGGGAATGTGGCACGAAGATGCTTGCTGCTTTTGCCGTCCCGCGCGCGCAAAGGCGAGCGAGCACTCGTCTCAAAAGCTAGGAGTTAGGAGCTAGAAGCTAGGAGCTGCAAGCTGTTAGCCTGCCTTCTGTGAACTTCGCCGATTTCCTGGGCAATCAAACAACGGTCCGACGCCTGCGCGAGACACTCGCCGCTGGCCGCATGCCCTCCGCCATGATCTTCAGCGGCTCGCGAGGCGCGGGCAAGTACACGCTCGCCGTGCTGCTCGCCCAGGCTGCCAACTGCCTCACCCCCATCACCACCGACGGTCTTCCCGATGCCTGCGGCGTCTGCGCCAACTGCGAGCGCATCGCTCCCTCCTTCGCTCTCGATGAGCGCTTCGACGAAGCCGTCGCTGCGCGCGAGGAACTGCGCGATGCCGACAAGAAAGACACCCGCATCCTCATCCAGACGCATCCGGACCTGCTCATCGTCCCGCCAGACCCGCCGCAACTGCTCATCAAGCTGGGCCAGGTGCGCAGCGTCATTGCTCGCATCTACCGCCGTCCTGCGCAGGCGCAGCGCGCGTTCTATGTCTTCACCGCCAGCTCGTTCATGAAGGAGGCAGCCAACTCCCTGCTCAAAATCCTCGAAGAGCCGCCGGAGCACGCCACCCTCATCCTGCTGGCGGAGAATCCCAGCGAGCTCTTGCCCACCATCCGCTCCCGCGCCGGCATACTGCGGCTCGGCGC
>JAUTWX010000213.1 GCA_030838385.1 Acidobacteriaceae bacterium | reverse complement strand
AGGAAGCCATCGCCAACGGCGAGCCCAACGACTGGCGCTGCCGCGCCGGCTCACGCTACATCTACGTCTGCGAAGACGGCCTGGTGCACTACTGCTCGCAGCAGCGCGGCTTCCCCGGCACGCCGCTGGCCGACTACACCCAGGCCGACCTCGACCGCGAGTTCCTGACCGAGAAGACATGCGCCCCCAACTGCACCGTCTCCTGCGTGCACCAGATCTCCTACATCGACCACTGGCGCGCCCCGCAGACCAAGACCACATCGCCCAACGGCGACCACAGCGACCACACATCGGACTTCGTCAACATCGAGCTGTAGCTGGTCGTGGATCAGTTTAAACCTACAGATTCGATCCATTGAACTGGTGCTCGTGCCGCATGGGTCGAGCTTTCACTCGCCACTTCCATGACGGAAGAGAACGAAGCGATTTGACGGAAGCGGAGAAGAACGATTCTTTAGGACTGCCGCGACAGGTCTGGCAAGAAGTTGCCTACAGCTCCCCGAAGTTACCGCAAGTTACTCAGTAGTTTGGTAAGTGTTACCGCATCATTGTTTTTCTTCGGCGATATCAGGGTATGTTGTGGTCATGCGGTGATGTGAACGCTGCGCACTGGTGCTGAGTCTTTCGGGGGAGGGACTCAGCACCAAGGTGCTCCGGCCACATCACCGCCGCATCTTATCTGTGGCATTGCTTTACTTTCTGGGGTGAATCGAGATGAAGGCTATCGAGCTCGCACATGCACTAGAGCAATCCCGGGCCATCCCTCTGGACCAGATCGCCTCCATCGCCATGGACCACAAGCGCCAGCTCGCCTTTGTCCAGCTCCATACCGGCACCGAAGTCCAGCTCGAAGCCTCCGGCTACGGCGACCTGATCCACAAGCTCACCGAGCTCTATTCCGGCAGCTTCAACGCCTAAATTCCTCTACTTAGCTCAATAAAGCAGCCTTCGCCCGCTTGCCCGCGCGCACTATCACGCGTCCCGGCACCGCGACTCTGGCGTGCGTCCCTTGCGCGACCTCGCCGTCCAGCCGCACCGCGCCCTGCTTCACTTTCCGGGTGGCATCCGCGGCAGACTCCGCGAGCCCCAGCCGGACCAGAAGCTTGTCCAGGCGGATCGCGCCGCTCTCCGCTGTCCATCCGGCATCGGCAGCCGCGACAGCGACCTCGTCCAGGTCCTCCGGCGTCTCGTCCCGCTGGAATTGCTTCGCCCAGTTTTCATCGACGCGCTTGGCCGCCTCTTCCGAGTGGAAGCCCGCCACGATCGTCCGCGCCAGGCGCTTCTTCACCTCCATCGGGTGCTCGGAGCCGCTCGCGACCGCAGCCTTCAGCGCATCGACCTCGCTCTGCTTCAGGTCAGTCAGCAGGGTCCAGTAGCTCCACATCAGCGTGTCGGAGATGGACATCAGCTTGCCGTACATCTCCCCGGGCGGCTCGTGGATGCCGATCGCGTTGTTCAGCGACTTCGACATCTTTTGCACGCCATCCGTGCCCTCGATGATGGGGGTCATCAGCACGATTTGTGAGGGCTGGCCGTAGTGCCGCTGTAGCTCGCGACCGATCAGCAGGTTGAATCTCTGGTCGGTGCCGCCCAGCTCGACATCCGCCTTCAACGCCACCGAATCGTAGCCCTGCGACAGCGGGTAGAGCATTTCATGCAGCGCGATGGGCTTCTCCTCCTGGAAGCGCTTGTGGAACTCCTCGCGCTCCAGCATTTGCGAGACGGTGAAGTGCGCCGCCAGCCGGATGATGCCCTCGAAGCCCAGCGTACCCAGCCACTCGGAGTTGAAGCGCACCTCGGTCTTGTCGCGGTCGAGAATGCGGAAGACCTGGTCGGTGTAGGTCTTCGCGTTCTCGGCGATCTGCAGGGGCGTGAGCGGTTTTCGGGTAACAGACCGGCCCGTCGGATCGCCGATGAGCGAGGTGAAGTCCCCCACCAGGAAGATGACCTGATGGCCGAGGTCCTGGAAGTGCTTGAGCTTGCGCATCAGCACGGTGTGGCCCAGGTGCAGGTCAGGCGCGGTCGGGTCGAATCCGGCTTTCACGCGCAGAGGCCGACCGGTCTTACGGGAGTCCTCCAGCCGCTCGCGCAGATCAGGGACGCGGATGATCTCCGCCGCGCCTTTCTGCAGGTAGTCCAATTGTTCATCAATAGGTAGGAAATCAGGCATGCGTGGAGACAGTATAGAGTTCGCACCGCGCCGTCGCGGCGTGCATACTCTCGGGATGGACAGCGAGAGCACACGCGCCTTCCTGCTGGGCCTGCCCCTGGTGGAGGAGACGCTGCAATGGGGCAACAACCTGGTCTTCTGGGTCGGTGACAAGGCGATCGGCGGCAAGATGTTCGCGCTGCTGAACCTGGATGCAGACAGCAACGGTGTGCTGTCCTTTGCCGCAGGACCCGAGGGCGCTGCGGAGTTACTGGAGATCGACGGCATCTTCCCTGCGCCCTATCTCGCCCGCGCGTACTGGGTAGCGATGGAGCGCTGGAATGCGCTGCGCAAGACGGATCTGGAAGCGCGGCTGCGGGCGGCACGAGACATCGTTGAGGCAAGGCTGCCGAAGCGCACGCGGGACGTGCTAGCCATGCCTGCGGCCGAGCGGAGGAAGCTGATTATGGCGCGGCAAAAGGAACTGACAAAGCGCGGTAAGCGGGGGCAGGCATGACCCGTGATATTCGGACACTCTCCATCTTGTGCGTTGTGTGGACTCTGCTCGCCCTAGGTTGCACTTCAACGAGGACAACGCCATTGTGTGATGGTTTTAAGAGCTCTGAAACGGTGAAAGAGGTGCGAAATAGACTCAACCAGGACGGGACGAATGGCCCTTGGCGGCAGGAATCGAAGAGCCTCGGCCCTCCAGATCGGCGGCCGCCGTACCAGTTCATAGTCCTCTCCGGCCCGTTTAGGCTATCGAACATCTCTGGGAGTTTAAAGCTAACGTTTTATAACGATCGTCTGATGTCCACCGAATTCTCAACCGTGAAGGGCGGTGAGTATCTTGCCGCACTCCGACAACACGGCAAAGTACCGAGTGCAGTCGGAGTCGTGATAGTCCCGAGCGGTCGCACCAGGCTTCGCTACTATGTCGATCCAGGGGGTTCGTTTCGTTTTCTTTGGTCTGACTGGAAGTTGGAGGATGAGTGGAGTCAGTGGATTTCGGACCACGCTTGAGGCTCCCAGCGTACGGAACCTTAGTAGCCGGAGCAGGCGCTGAACGGTGGCGTTTAAAGCAGAGCCAGACCGTGGCGGATTGCGCGCGCGCTGAAGCTTCGGTAGCGTCAGGTATGCCATCTGGAGAATCGACAACAACATCAGTGCCGATGGCATTGAAGGGTAAGGTGGCGTTGATCACCGGCGGTGCGCGTGGCATCGGTGCGTCGACAGTGCGGCTCTTCCGTCAGGCCGGTGCGCGCGTGGCGTTTAACTATAGGACTGCCAAGGACCGTGCAGAGAGCCTGGCCACCGAGTGTGGTGGTGAGTCCGTCTGCCGAGCTTTCGCGAAGGACCTGGACTCGGCGGAGGCGGGACGCGCGCTGGTCCAGGATACCGTCGCGGCCTTCGGGCGGATCGATTGCCTGGTGGTGAACCACGGCATCTGGCCGCCGGACGATGCGCCGATCGCCACCATGGATGAGCGGCAGTGGCGGCGCACCATGGACGTAAACCTGGACAGCGTCTTCGGGCTGGTGCAGGCGGCGGTGGCTGCCATGCAGCGGCAAGCTGCGTCCAAAGGAGAGGTGCGGGGGCACGTGGTGCTGGTGAGCTCGACGGCCGGCCAGCGCGGCGAGGCATTTCACGCTGACTACGCGGTGAGCAAGGGTGCACTGATCTCTATGACCAAGAGCCTGTCCAGCGAGCTCGCCGCGCAGGGCATCTACGTGAACTGCGTGGCGCCCGGCTGGGTGGATACTGAAATGTCGGCACCGGCGCTGGCGACGGATGCGGGCCGCGCAAAGATCTTTGGCACGATCCCGCTGGGACGCGTGGCGCGAGTCGAGGAGATTGCAGCCCCCATACTTTTCCTGTGTACGCCCTGGGCGGGATTCATCAGCGGCGAGGTGCTGAACGTGAACGGTGGCGCGGTGCTGGTGGGATGACCAAACGGCGAATGCTCTTTGTCCTTCTGTTGATTCTGTGCGGCGGCATCGCCCTGCGCGCACAGGCTACCGGCGACCCAACCGCCGACGCTGAGCAGCAGAAAGTGAAGACCCTTCTGCAGCAGATGATCCAGGCGCTGGGCGGCGATGCGTGGCTGCATGCGCCGGGCTATGAGCTGATTGGGCGCACGTCGGGCTTCTACCAGGGCAAGCCAACCGGAGAGATCACCGACTTTTGGGACTACCGGCAGCCCCCGGATAAGGAGCGGGTGGAACTGGGCAAGAAGCGGCAGGTCTACGAGATGTACGTCGGCGACCAGGGTTGGGAGATCACCTACAAAGGCAAACGAGCGGTCCCCAAAATCGAGATGGACGATTACCTGCGCCGGCGCAATCACTCCGTGGATGCGGCAGCCCGCATCTGGATGAAGGACGCCGGGGCGCTCTACATCTACGGTGGGCAGGAGCAGGTCGAGCGACAGCTGGCGGACAAGATCACCATTCTCTCTTCCACAAACGACAACCTGACTCTGGATCTGGACGCGGGCTCGCACCTTCCCGTGCGGCGCAGCTTCGAGTGGCGCGATCCGCTCTACAAGGACAAAAATGTCGAGGGCGAGGAGTACGACGACTATCACAAGTTCAATGGCATCTCGACGCCGTTCTCGACCACCCGCTATCACAACGGTGATATGACCAACCAGCGCTTCCTTTACAACGTGGTGTACGGCGGCGCGATTCCGCCGGACATGTTCGATGTGGATGCGGCCGTGCGCAAGCTGAAGAAATAAGCCGGCACGGCTTATATAATCGTCTTCCGTATGAGCACGGAGAGTACATCCACGGCAACTTCTCTCGGCATCACCGAGATCATGCAGATCCTGCCGCACCGCTATCCCTTTCTGCTGATTGATCGAGTGGTAGAGCTGGTGCGCATGCAGCGGATTGTGGCGATCAAGAACGTCACCATCAACGAGCCATACTTCCAAGGGCACTTCCCCACCTATCCCATCATGCCGGGCGTGCTGATGGTGGAAGCGATGGCGCAGGCCGGCGGCGCACTGCTGCTGACCGAGGTACCAGATCGCGACGACAAGCTGATGGTTTTCACTGGAATTGATCAGGCACGCTTCCCCGCGCCCGTGGTTCCAGGCGACCAGGTGCGGATTGAGGTGGAGGTACTGAAGTGGAGCCGCCGTGGCGCCACCATGCGCGGCAAAGCCCACGTGGATGGCAAGCTGGTGTGCGAAGCGGAGATCAAGTGTCTGATGGTGCCGCGGGCGGCCCGCAAAGCGGAGCCGCAGGAGACACCGGCGCTGGCCGGGACTGCTGCCGAGTGAGTATTCATCCAACTGCTCTGGTGGAGACCGGGGCCATCATTCCAGAGTCTGCAAAGATCGGCCCGTACTGCACGGTGGGTGCGGATGTGGTGCTCGGCGATGGATGCGAGCTGGTGTCGCATGTGGTGCTCGACGGACACACCAGGCTCGGCGCCGGATGCCGCGTCTATAGCTTCGCTGCCGTCGGCGTTGCCCCACAGGATCTGAAGTATGCCGGCGAGCCAACCAGCGTGGAGATTGGCGACCGTACGGTGATCCGTGAGTGCGTCACCCTCTCACGCGGGACCGCGGGTGGTGGCGGCACAACGCACGTGGGCAGCGATTGCCTGATCATGGCTTACGCGCACATCGGCCACGACTCGAGCATCGGCGACAACTGTATCCTCGCCAACGGCGCGACGCTGGCCGGACATGTGACGGTGGAGGACTACGCCACGGTGGGCGCGCTCTGCCCGGTACACCAGTACTGCCGCATCGGGCGGCATGCCTATGTCGGCGGCGGCACCACCATCACGCAGGATGTGCTGCCGTATTCGTTGACGTCAGCGAAGCGCGAGACCCGTGCCTACGGGCTGAACAAAGTCGGATTGGAGCGGCGCGGCTTCACCCGCGAACAACTGCGCGCGCTGCAGCATGCATACAGACTGCTGCTGGCGTCGAAACGCAACACCTCGCAGGCCCTCGATACGTTGCGCGCTGAAGCTGACGACTGCGAAGAGGTGCAGTACCTGCTTCGCTTTGTGGAGACGAGCGAGCGCGGAGTGCTGAAGTAGTCTCGTCATGACAATTCAACCGCTCGGACTGATCGCCGGGAACGGCCGCTTTCCTTTCCTGTTGCTGGATGCCGCGCGAGCACATGGCCGCCGGGTGGTAGTCGCGGCGATTCGCGAAGAGACCGATCCCGCGATGAATGCGCGCGGCGCGGATGACCCGGGAACTACGGTCCACTGGGTATCGCTTGGTGAGCTGTCGCGGCTAATCGAGACTTTTCAGCGCGAAGGCGTGACGGAAGCCGTCATGGCGGGTCAGGTGAAGCACAAGCAGATCTTTTCGAGCATTCGGCCGGACTGGCGATTGGCCAAGCTGTTGCTGAACCTGCGCACGCGCAACACGGACATGCTGCTGGGGGCGATCACAAAGGTGCTCAGCGACGAGGGCATCGAGCTGATCTCGTCCACTTCATTTCTCGAACCGCTGCTGGCACCGCAGGGCGTGCTCACCGCCCGAGCGCCGAACGAACAGGAGCAGAGAGACATCGCATACGGACGTGAGGTGGGGGCGGCAATCGCCGGCTACGACATCGGGCAAACAGTCGTGATTGCGGGACAAGCCTGCGTTGCCGTCGAGGCAATGGAAGGCACCGACGCCACCATTGCGCGGGCCGGCGCGCTGATGCGCACACTCGAAGAGGAAGCGTCGACGCTGGACCGCAGCCTCACTGTGGTGAAGATCGCAAAGCCGAAGCAGGACATGCGCTTCGATGTACCGGTCATCGGCGAGGCGACGATTGTGGCCATGCGCGAGGCGCGCGCGACGTGTCTGGCACTCGAATCCGGACGGACGCTGATCTTTGATCGCGAGGCAGTTATTGCTGCCGCGGACGCCGCCGGAATCGCAATCGTAGCGGCCTCGCCGCAATAGAGCACTTACGGGCCGGCACTCAATCTTCATCAAAATGTCACTTCTGTGCCCGCTTCTGCGTGGAAGCGACCGAAGATGCTCTAATGAAAAAGTCCTCAGGGAGGAGGCCTATCGATGTCCACGTCACGTTTTGCAATTCTGGCTGT
>JAUTWX010000206.1 GCA_030838385.1 Acidobacteriaceae bacterium | reverse complement strand
GCAAAGGGCTCGGCAGCCCGCTATACCAGTTCGGTGGATCGATCTTGTTGACTGTGAGCGGCTCGGCAGACGCGGGCGACTGCGTCTGAGCCTGCAATACGCCTGCGCCGAGCAGTGCCAGATAGAGAGCGTGAACAACCATAAAGCCGCGAGTTGACAGCAGAGCCACAAGAAGTCCTAAAAAAATCGGGTAAGAAGGAGGCGGGTGCACTGTAGTGCGAACCCGCCCGGTGAAATTTACTCCTGATAGGCGACAAAGACTGCAGTGGTGAGCGCAGGGATGGTTGCCGTGCCCTCTCTTCTATCGAACTTAGACTGCCGCAACGTCGCGTCAGATGATGCAGTCTCCAATGGGTCAAGCTGCAGATTCATCCCCTGCAGGCTGGCGTTGGTAAAGCGCACCTCGGCATTTGTAGCGTTAAAGAACACGACCACGTGGTGGATGCCGCCGCCGTAGTCGTGGCCGTGGTCATCAAGCCGCATGACGATGAGTCCTGGGATCTGGTGGGCCCGGTGTTCAGAAAGCTGAGGTTCGCTTGCACCTCAGCGAACGTCGCCATGCGGAAGAGGCCAGTGCTATAGCGGATGCGCAGGAAGTGCTGGAACTCCTGCGTCGCAGAGGCGATTTCCTGCGGCGAGGGCTTCAGGGCGGTTTTGGCCAACAGGGGCTGCATGACCGGCCACTGCGACTGATTCTGGTTGGCGACCGGCAGGCCGATTCCCCAATTGTTGGTCGTGCCAGAGAAGTCGATTTTGTTGAACCAGTCGCCGGAGTTGAAGGCGTTGTTGTCCATGTCCTTCGATCGCAGCAGGTCATCCGCCCCCTGGTAGAAAGGGACACCCTGGGCCAGCGCCACGAGACTCATGGCCAACACCTGACGCCGCGCCCGTGTGGCGATGCTTTCAGTGGCAGAGCTCTTGATCTGGATGGCATCGAAGAGCGACTGGTTGTCATGCACGGAACAGTAGTTGACATCCTCAATCGGCGAGGCCGTGTATCCTGCGGGCTGACCTGAGTAGGAGAGTTGTGCACCGGTGACGGTCTGGCCCGTAGCGTCGGTGAAAGTGTAGTTACGGAGTGCTCCCGCGAGGCTGAGACGGATCAGATCCGCCTGCGAAAGAAGCGTAGCAAGCTGGTTAGACCGAGCAGTGCCCTGGCCGGTAAACGCGCTCGAATCGGTGAACAGACCTGTGGCAAAGCCCTGATCCTGTTGATCCGTACCGAAGGCATTTCCGCCACGGATGGAATCCCGGATGCGGTCATTGAAGCTGCCCACGCCCGTTCCGAAGAGGTTCGACTGGCTGGCGTTCGGTCCGATCGCGTTGTTGGCCGCCTCGGCGATCTGGAAGCCTTCACCGTAGATGTAAATTTTGCTTCCATCAACGCCATCCTTCTCCGGCGTCAGCGCGTTCAGCGCGTTGCGGATGTCCACCATGTTGTAGACAAAGTGCAGACCCATGGCGTCGAAGCGGAAGCCGTCGATCTTGTACTCCCTGGCGTTCAGCACGACGGAGTCGATCATCAGCTTCTCCATCATCTTGTGTTCGCTGGCGGTATCCGCGCAGCAGGAGCCGGTCTCGAGCACACCGTTCGCGTCCAGCCGGTGGTAGTAGTTCGGCACCAACTCGTCCATGTTCGCTTGCGGGTCCTCGCCACTGGCAAAAGTGTGATTGAAGACAACGTCCTGGATGACCCGGAGCCCGTCGAGGTGCAAGGCGCCGACCATGTCGCGATACTCACGCACACGGTTGCTGGGATCAGTGACATACGCTCCCTCGGGAGCCATGTAGTGCACAGGATCGTAGCCCCAGTTGTATGGATCGTTTGCCTGGACAGCCTCGACTGCAGCTTGCTGCTGCTCTCCGTCGGGCGGATTGCTGCCATGTAGTCTTGTCCTCATTAACCGTGCCGAAGTGGAAGCTGGGTAGCAGATGCACAGCTTTGATGCCGGCCTGCGCCAACGTGTGCAGGTGCCGCATGCCGTCGCTGGTCAGGTCGGTAAAGGCCTCGTAGGTGCCGCGATGATCCGCGGGAACCGTGCTGTCACCTACGCTGAAGGAATTGCGTCGATGATGGTACGAAGTTCAGTTCCCTATTTGGCTTTAAGTGTAGCTTTATAAGTTATGGGTTCATCCGCACATTTGATGAACATGTGGGATGCCTGCGCGATTGCGGCTTTCGCCTAAGTGATTCACCATATGCACGCGCCGGCCAGAGAACGATCAAGCGTCGCCGCAGTAATCGGGCCACCACCAAGCGGATGCGTGGATACATACTTCCCAACCGCCTTAGCAACATCCGCGCGGCACGTCTTGCTCGTACGAACCGATGCTGTATCCACCAGTTCCGCAATCAGCAACCTCTGCACCTCATCCAACTGCGGCCGGATCACCTTTAACAAATCGACCGGCGCATGCTCCGGTGCTTTGCCTGTGCGATACCAGTCCGCCAGCAGCGCGTACTGCACAAACTTATTAGCTTCGATCTGTGCATTGAAAAAGTTCGATACCGACGATTCATCCAGCCCCTTCGCCGCGCCATCCTTCATTGCGTCTCGAATCACCTGTGCCTCTCGTGGCGAATCTTCCACGGCCTTGCCGCTGTCCCACTTCGCCAGCGCTACCTGTTCTCCAATCATGAGTCGGTGCGCCGTCGTTT
>JAUTWX010000185.1 GCA_030838385.1 Acidobacteriaceae bacterium | reverse complement strand
CCCCGATTGGAGTGGCGCTCCAGACGAGGAGTGGACCGGCGACATGATCGAATCCATCTCCAAGCCCTTTCTCGAATATGCAGTGACGGATTGATTTACTTCGCCGGTTGATAGCTAAGGATCGCGTTGGTGACGAGCGCATAGCTGCCGATGGTTTCGCCGCGGTAGAGCGGGTTGTTGGCGAAGAGCAGCGTGGTGCCGCTGCCGAGGTGCGCGGCCACAACCGCGGCATGTTCGGCGAGCGCGTCGCTGTGATCGAGCAGGCCGGCGACGAGCAGATCTTTGGAATCCGCGTAGCGCAGCAGCACCTGCGGGCGCTCCTGTTCGGGGATCACATACGGGTTGTTGCGCGTCTGCTCGACAGTGAGCGGCATGGGCTCCCACGGCTTGGCCTTGGGAAGCGGCGGCGGCTCGGCGAAGCCGCGGTCCTGCGGTACATCGGGATCGTCCGCGCCGCCGCGGCCGGTGGGGCGTGGCGTCTTGGCCTCGGCGCGGAGATGGCTATCGCCGGTGAGCAGATTGCTGACGTTGAAAGACATGCCCTCTTCGCTGTAGACGGCGGGCGCGGTCGAGTATCCGGCGAGGTCGGGGCTGGTCGGCGCGTCTTTTTTCGAGACGAGCGCAGTGTTCAGGATGGTGCCGACAACCTTCACATCGCCACGCGGTGCGACGGAGACGCCGGGAGCAAGACCGGTGTCTATGGCGAACTCGGCTGCGTCCTGCGATGCGATGAAGAGACCGCCATGACTGATGAAGTCGCGCAGGTGTGCAAGACCGGTTTCACCCAGGCCGGGGCGAACGTCAGCCGTGGAGTCGATGCGGCCGAGATTGGGCGTGATGTCTGATTTCTGCCACGGCATGGCATTTCCCCACATGGGGATTCCGGCGAGGATGAGCTCCGTCGAGCCGTAGCCAACCGGCGCGAAGAGGATCACGTCGTATTTCGAGCGCAGGTCGGATTCGGCGGCGACGGTCTGAGTGCTGATGTAGCTGTAGGGGACGTGGAGGTTATCGAGCGCGAGACGCCACCAGCCTTCGGGCTGTGTGTCGAGCCACGTATGCATCAGGGCGATGCGCGGCGCCGGCACAGGATGTGTGGCCACGCTGGGTAGATCCGATGCGGAGGCGACGTGCAGGTGCAGCGGCGCGGCTGCCTTGTCGAGATCGGATCCGGAGATGCCGCGGACGATCCATGTGCCAGCGGGATAGGTGTGGCCGCCGGAGGTCACGGCGCCATCTGTCGCGGTGATGACGGCGTGATCGAGCTGATAGCGCAGCGTGATGAGCGAGGGGTCGGCGTGGTTCTCGATGAGAAACCTGTCGCCGGAGAGGAAAGCGCTGTTGGATGGCGCGGTTGGGTCGGCCAGCAGGTGCATGGGCGCTTTGAGAATGGCGATGTCCAGGATGCGCGCGGTGTCGACGCCGAAGAGCGGCCCGAGCGACCAGCCGGTGTCGTCGTAGGGATGCTTCTGCGGATCTTCCGGAGACCAAAACTGGCGATCGAGAAGCGCGTCGGCGATGCGCGAATAGGGCTGGTCCATGCGGATGACATAGCTGCCGGCGGGAAAGGTTCTGTTTGTGGGAGGCTTTGGCTTGCTGGATTTTGCGTCGTCGTCCTTGTCGGTATCTGAGGATTTGGGCGGCTGCGGCAATTCGACAGTGACGGGCGCGGTGGTCTGCTGCACCTCGACATGCTGGTCGCGTAGGACGCGAAGCAGCATGGCCTGGCGGCTCGGCGATCGGTCGTCCGCAGTGAGCATGTAGGCGGAGGGGCCATTCTGCGTGGGCTTGAGGATGGAGCGCTTGCTCTTGAGGTAGTAGTTGTTGAGGAAGAGCTTCGAGTTTTGCGCGAAGTAGCTGAGGGTAGTGAGGAGCGCGGTCTCCTCGTAATTGTTGTTGTCGCGCTGCGACCAGAGGACTTTGGGGAGCGGCGGGTTGGGTTTGTACCAGGTGCGCTCGTACTCGTCCGGTGTGAGGATGCGCTCGACGGTATCGGCCCCGCCATTGCCGAAGGTTTCATAGAGCCGGCTGATGCCGTTGTGCATCGCGGCGAGAAACATAAGGTAGCCGGGACTCCAGGTGTCGAAGTCGCCGTGGGTGAAGACGCCGGGCATGTTGAGCTTGGCCATGGCCTGCACGTTGGACCAGCCGAGCATCTGCCACTCGTTGGTGAGGATGGGGTCGATCCAACTGTTGTAGGGCTCATCGCCGACGGTGTTGTCGTAGAGGAAGGGGACCGACTCGTGCAGGTCATGCAGCACCTGAGCGTGCCAGCCGATGTAGGTGTTGAGGACGTTGCGCGTGAGTGCAAGGTTCATGGTCATGGCGTCGCGGTTGTTGTCGTGCGCAACGTAGTGACCCCAGTAGAGGAGGCGCGGGTAGGTTTCGCCGGGGTGTGCCTTGTGCCAGCGGTAGAGATCGACCATGCGGTCGCGGCCATCGACTTCAACTACCGGCGTGATCAGCGTGATGACATGGGAGCGGATGTACTGGATGTAGGGGGAGTCGTCGACAGCGAGGCGGTAGGCCAGCTCCATGAGCGCGGTGGGGGCACCGGTCTCCGGCGAATGGATGGTACCGGTGATGTAGTAGACGGGCGTGGATTGGGCGATGAGCGGCGCGGCTTTGGCGTCGTCCATGTCGAGGGTGCGCGGATCGGCGAGCTTGGCCAGGCGCTCGTCGTTTTCTTTCTGATGGGCGAGGAGGCTTTCATCCGCGACGGCGACCGCGATCATCTCGCGGCCTTCCTCCGTATGGCCGATCGTGACGACGCGCACGCGCGGCGAAGCGGCGGCGAGAAGACGGAAGTATTTGTAGACATCCTCCGCGTAGGGCAGCATATTGGGCGCGCCGGAGACGTCGCCGAGGACCTTTTCGGGCGTGGGCACACTCTTCGAGGCCGGGAGATAGTCGGTGAGCGGCGAGTTGAACTCGGGCGCAGTGGTGTATTTGCGGATCGCGGCGGTATAGGGCTCATCGATGGTCTGGTGCGGATCGCGCGCGTAGTCCGGGGCCTGGGCGCAAACCAAGGTGGTGGAGCAGAGCAGCGCCAAAACCGGGAGGAGGCGGATGAAACGGGACATGAGGCTACTCCGAGAGGAAAAAACTGAAACGATAACTGCTGCTCCGCCGCTTCATGCGGATGTCATGGTGTGAGTGGCGAGTGGTCGCCGTACCTGTCGATCCACTTCAGCTGGAAGTCCGGCCCAGTGTTGCAGCGGCGCGAGCGCAATGGCAAATAGCAGGAGACGAGATCTCATGGACGAGGAGTGCAATTTAAATAGCACACGAAAGCGGCTTCGACGGTGCGCCGAAGCCGCTGCTGCGTGGCAGTTCGATCAAAATCCGTACCGCAGGGAGAACTGCATGACGCGTGGCAGGTTGAGCGTTTGGGTGTTGTATTCGCCCATCGTGCCCGCATCGGTAATTCCATTGTCGATATGGTTCGTATCGAAGCGGACCGAGTTGGTGGCGTTGAAGACGTCCCAGGCAAAGCTGAGAGAGTTTTCTCGATAGAGCGTCCAGGTTTTTCTGAGACTGGAGTCGATGTCGAAATATCCATCGCCACGATAATTATTGCGTTGTCCGGCCTCACCGGCATAGGCGAGGCGGATCGGATTGCCTCCATAGGCCCCGTTCGTGATGGCGTCCGGATTGTCGAAGATCTGCGGCAGACCATCCGGCCCGATGTGCTTCCGCAGCTTGACCGCGCCGGTCTTCACCGCAAAGCTCTGCTCCTCCCAGTTCGTAGCCCAGGCCGGAGAGAACAGCGAGAACGGCAGGCCGCTGGTCCAGCGGACTAGTCCGGAGAGCTGCCATCCTCCGATGATCGAGTTCACGAGGCCGTTGCTGTTCCCTGCGACCAATTTACCGGTGCCAAAGGGCAACTGATCGACGAAATTGCCGGTGATGAGGTGCCGCGTGTCGAAGTCGGAAGGCGCACGGTTGAACTCAGGGTTCCAGGTATTCAGGATCACGCTCGACGTGTTGTTGGAGGTATGGATGCCGGCACGTTGTGTGTCGGAGCCCATATCGATGGACTTGGAAAAGGTGTAGCTGAAATCCGCCTGCAGACCGTGGCTCGACGGGTGACGAAGAACGATCTGTCCGGCGTTGTAGTAGCTCTGGCCGATGGATGCCCAGCCAAACAGAGAGGAGAACTGACCCTGATAGAAGCGAGTGCCGTTCGGGCAGCCGTAGTTGCAGTAGAAGTCCATATCGGCCAGGGCGCCGGTCTCACCGTACGTGTAACGACTGGGTGCCCACTCTAGCGAGTAGATGTTCTGTGTGGCG
Source organism: Acidobacteriaceae bacterium (assembly GCA_030838385.1). Classification (GTDB taxonomy): domain Bacteria; phylum Acidobacteriota; class Terriglobia; order Terriglobales; family Acidobacteriaceae; genus KBS-83. Next base: position 11,584 of record JAUTWX010000185.1, on the reverse strand, counting down.
CTCTTTCCGTTGAATGCCATCTGCGGGAAGATGTGCTCGAAGTAAGGGATGGGTGCAACCGTTGCGTCGCCACCCTGGTTTTGGTCGCTGATCACCGAGAGCTGGCGTGCCGCGTTGTAGTAATCGCCACCACCCTGCGTATCCACGAAATCGGTGGGCGCGGCAAAGTCGAGTTGCTGCATTAGATGCCGTCCCATCCGGCCCACATAGGCGGTTTCCAGTGTGAACCCGCCGGGGAGCAGACGCTGCACGGAGGCATCGATAGATTCCGAGTAGGGAGTCTTGATGCGATTACTGAGACCCCAGGTAATAAGGAAAGAGCCATCTGGAACGGTGTACGGGAAGGTCGCGGTAGCAGGAGGCGGCGTCCCGACGCTAATGGCGGGGAGGTTATTGACGCCGGTAAAGCGCGGTGCCGTCTCTGTTGTGTACACCCCGGCGGGGTTCGTCAATTGAGTACTGAGCCCGAATGATCCGGTATCTGTGAATGAATCCACAATGCCCTGACCGAAGTGATCGTAGTACATGCCAAAGCCGGCACGTATGGACGTCTTGCTGTCCGGAGAGAAGGCTATAGAGAGGCGCGGAGCGAAATTGGTCTTCTGTTTCGGCCAGTAGCCTGGACGACCGAAGTGCGAGCCGCTTGGCGAAAACGCGACGAGTGGCTCGTAGACCTGGCCTTGTTGCGCCGAGATTTCGCGCTGCTTATACCAGACATCGGTGTCCACACTGGGCGAGACTTGCTGTCCGTTGATCTCATGAGGGGTTTGCAGGATGGTATGCCGCAGCCCGAAGGTCAGCGTGAGATTAGACCGGGGTCGCCAGGTGTCCTGAAGGAACCATTCGAATTCGTTAGCGCGATATTGGCGCGGAATGGTTGCACCGTCGGAGAACTCAGTGCCACTCTGGCCATCGGCACTCACGTTGTAGTTATAGGAATTGGTCAAGGAAGGGACTGCGCCTACCAGATTGGAGTAAGCAATCAGATAGGAATTGGTGAAGCCTGTGCCAACGGGAGACCCGTTAATCGTCGCCGGATCGGGTAAAGAGCTGCCCATCCAGTAAGGGTTCGAGCTTGCGTTGTTGAAGGAGTTTGCATTCGTGAATCTGTTGTTACCGATCAGTCGCCAGTTCACACCGCCCTGAATCGTATGGTTACCGCTGGTCTTGGTGAAATTATCGATGATGTTGTGCACCGGGACGTTGACGATAGTCGTGGACGTTTGCGGATTGATATTGTCGATGAAGCGGAAGTCAACGTAGTCCTGCTTTAGAGTGCCCGCATCGCTGTATCCCTGCCGTATGTAGCCATAGCGCAGGTCGTTGATCAGGGATGATGAAAGCGTCCAGGTGTCGCCGGCAGCCAGACCCTTGGTGTTGTCGATACGGGTGGAGCTGGCTGGCTGCCCGGGGAACTGCTCGGCCTGTGCGGTGACGTCCTTTTGCAGGTTGCCCCGGATGAACAGATGATGCTTCTCGCGGAAGTTATAGTCGAACTTGAGGATGGACGTATTCAGCGTGGAGGGGCTGGGCGAGGAGAAGGTGAAACCGGCCGTGTTCTGGTTATCGCCGCCACCTGTATTGGCATGGGGAAACAGGTCGAAGTACTGCAAGGCGGCGCCGTTGGCGCCCGGTCCGTTCGGGCAGACTCCATTTCCAATGCAAGCAGAGTCAAGCTGCGCAAACTGCGTCTGGGTGAGTGTATGAGCTGTGTTGTTGTCGTCCAGATAGGTAAGCAGGCCCGCCCGGTAGCTATCGGTCGGCACGGTCCTGGTCACCTGCGTGTTCTCCGCGGACCGCTGTCCTTCGTAGTTGAAGAAGAAGAAGAAGAGCTTGTCCTTCATGATGGGACCGCCAAATGCTCCGCCAAAGGTGTTGCGGATCAGTTTGCCGGGCACGTTTGGCAGTCCATTGGCCAACTGCGCCTGCTTGTTGAACCAGTTATTCGCGACGGTAAAGCTTGGCCGGTAGTACTCGAAGGCATCTCCATGAAAGCTGTTCGTGCCCGATTTAGTAACCAGAGAGACCTGTGCGCCGGAGGAGCGGCCTGACTGCGCGTCGCTGTTGACGGTTGCCACACGGAACTCATCGGTGGAGTCGATGGTGGAGCGGAGAACGCCGGTGAAGGCGTAGCCCTGCGTCTGGTCGTTGTCATCCAGACCGTCCAATGTGACATTGCCCTGGTCGGAGCGCGCTCCGGCAACCGCGCCAGTGCGGCTATCCGTATCCCTGTTGACGCCACGACCCAGGTAGAGCACGCCCGGCTGCAGGCTGAGCAGATCGGGAACATTTCTGCCCTCCGTCGGAAGCGCCTGGAGGACCTGATTGTCCAATGCGGTTCCGATGCTGGCATCGGTCTTGTTCAGGGTCTGGGCTTCCGCGCTGACGTTGATGGTCTGCGTCGCCTGCACCCCAAGCTGGAAGTTGATGGTCGCAGGCTGATTCACCAGGAGCTGCGCCTGCTTACTAGAAGTGGCGAACCCAGGAGCCGTGACCGTGATGAGATAGGTGCCGGGCTGCAACTGTGGGAAGGCGAAGAGGCCGGACTTATCGGAGCCGCCGTTCGTCACTGAGTTATCGGCGGTATTGGTCAGCGAGATCTGAGCACCGGGAACCAGAGCGCCAGAGGGGTCCGTGATGGTGCCACGAACGGATGTGGTGCTGGTTTGCGCCAGCAGCGTCACAGCAGAAACAGCGCACACTACTAGGGGAGCGAGTCTGAACGATCGCATGGGGAACAGCCTCCAAGAAGAACGACATCCAAAGCATCCGGTGGTCCACTTTGCGAGCTGCGGATCCTACCGGTACAAACCACGGAGCAGACAACTTGGTCAGGCAATACCCATTCGACGGGGAAGGGTTTGCGGGAGCGTCGATTATCGCGCAGCTTTTCCGGGCGGGCAAGCGTTACGCGCGAATTAAAGGTTTTTCTGTGGCGAAAACTCGCTTTTGATCGACCCGCGGCCATCAAGATATTTTTCCCTGGGGTAAGACGGGCCGACAGAAGCTCATGTGGCCGAGACCATCTCCGCTGCTCACAGCATCAGGAGAAATGCTTCAGGGATAGAGAAATGTGCGCTGCCAGCCCTGTGGCGTGCGCGTGTAAAGCATGCGATCGTGCAGGCGATCCGGACGGCTGCGCCAGAACTCGATCGTTCGTGCATGGACCGCGAAGCCGGTCCAGTGCGGTGGCCGGGGAATCTTCTCGGGATAGCGGCTCGCTACCTCGGCCGCGCGTGTCTCCAGGATTGCGCGGTTCAGGAGCGGGCGCGACTGATCTGAGGCGAGTGCGCCAAGCTGACTGCCGCGCGCGCGCGTGCGGAAATAGGCGTCGGCCTGCAGCGGTGAGACCTCGGTCAGCGGCCCTTCGATGCGAATCTGACGACGCAGCGATTTCCAGTGAAAGCAGAGTGCAGCGTGCGGGTTGGCACGGATCTCAAGCCCTTTGCGGCTTTCGGCGTTGGTGTAGAAGACAAACGCGCCATCAGCGGCGGTTTCTTTGAGCAGGACCATCCGGACGGACGGCAGACCGGTAGACGTCGCGGTGGCGAGCGCCATGGCGTCGGGGTCGTTTGGCTCAAGCACCCGGGCTTCCCCGATCCAGGCATGAAAGCAGGGAAGCGGGTCTGTGGCTTCCGCTGAGAAGGGATCCTGCGCTGGCAACAGCTCGGAATTCGCGCTCGTGTCCACGACACAAGTATTGTCGAGATGAGGGGTGCGAGGCCAGCAGAGATTCTGCCAGGAAATTGATGGAGATTTGCCGCTGACGCTTGGAGCCGCCATCTTTGAAAGGTAACAGATATGGATACGATTAAGCCGATTGATCTGCGCAGCGACACCGTGACCCAGCCGTCCGAGGCGATGCGCCGCGCAATGGCCGAGGCCGCCGTCGGCGATGACGTGTATGGAGAGGACCCGACGGTGAACCGGCTGGAGCAGCGGGCGGCGGCGATCTTCGAAAAAGAAGCCGCGCTGTTCGTGCCAACGGGCACGATGGGCAACCAGATCGCCGTGCGGCTGCACACGCAGCACGGACAGGAGGTGATCTGCGAGCGGCGTGCGCACATCGTGGATTGGGAGATGGCGATGGTCTCCGCCTTTAGCGGCTGCCAGTTGCGGCAGGTGGAAGGCGAGCGTGGCGTACTCCGCTGGGAGCGCATCGCAGCAGCGATTGCCGCGCCGATCTACTACCGCGCGCAGACCGGATTGATCGCACTCGAGAACACGCACAACATGGCGGGCGGCACGGTGACGCCGCTCGCCGTGCTGGAGGAGGTGTGGGCCGGCGCGGCGGAGCGCGGGCTGCCGGTACACCTGGACGGAGCGCGCGTGTTTAATGCGGCCGCGGCGCTCGGGACACCGGTTTCGACACTGACGCGCGGCTTCGCCACGGTGATGTTCTGCCTAAGCAAGGGGCTGTGCGCGCCGGTCGGGTCGATCCTGGTGGGCTCGCGGGCCCTGATGGAGCGAGGCCGGTCGGTTCGCAAAATGCTGGGCGGTGGCATGCGGCAGGCGGGCGTGCTGGCCGCGGCGGGTCTGATTGCGCTCGAAGAGATGCCGGCGCGCTTGCACGACGACCACGCCAACGCTCGGTGGATGGCCGAGCAGATTGCCGGAATGGGCGGCTGCATGATCGATCTGGAGACGGTACAGACGAACATCGTGATCTTTCGACCGGAAGGCAGAACGGCGGCGGAGATAGTCGCCGGACTGAAGGCGCAGGGCGGCGTGCTGTGCGGCACGGCGAGCGCGGAGGAGGTGCGTTTCGTGACCCACCACGACGTTGACCGGACCGCATGCGAGCGGGCTATATTTGCGCTGCACCAGGTCCTTGCATAGTGGTGGAAGGCGGATGAGAGCGGCAGGCGTGGCGAAGCGGGTCAAACTGGTGAAAGTATCCGACGACATGCGGCATCTCTGTGCCTTGATCGAAGGTGAGCTACTGCAATGGCCGGAGGTGACGACTCACCCCATGTTCGGCTTCCGCGCATGCTATCGAAAGGGCGTGATCTTCGCGTTGCTTCCATGGACGCGCGCTCTTGAAACTCCAGAATCCATTGCCTACAAGCTGACGGCCGATGGTGCGCGTGAGGGAGAAAAGTGGATGTCGCATGAAACTCATGGGCCGGAGAGTGTCCGGTCTGCTCTTGCGCTTCTAGACCAGGCATATGGGGCAGCGGGACAGAAGAGGGAGCGATCTAAAAAGGCGAAGGAGCAATCCGCGAAGACGCAATCCAGGAAGGCATGATAGGTCTTCTATTTACAAGGAATGGAACTCCAAGTTCTCAGGCATTTCGTGGCCGTTCCTTCTATATAATGGAAGCACTATGCCTAAGTACTCGATCGTCGTCCCATTCCACAATGAGGAAGAGAACGTCACCGCGCTCTACGACCGGCTGAAGGCGGTGATGGAGACGGTCGGCGACAGCTTTGAGCTGGTGCTGGTGGACGACGGATCGAGTGACCGCAGCTACAAGCTGCTGGAAGAGATTGCCGCGGTGGACAGCCGCGTGCTGGTAGTGAAGCTGCGCCGCAACTTCGGGCAGACTTCGGCATTGGCCGCTGGCTTCGATCACGCGCAGGGCGATTTCATCCTGGCCATGGATGGCGACCTGCAGCACGATCCGGAAGAGATTCCGAACTTTCTGGCGAAGCTCGAAGAGGGCTACGACGTGGTGAGCGGCTGGCGCAAAGAGCGGATCGACAATTTCGTGATGCGGCGTATTCCCTCCCGCTGCGCCAACTGGCTGATGGCCAAGCTGAGTGGTGTGGATATCCACGACTTCGGCACCACTTTCAAGGCGTATCGGCGCGAGGTGATCCACAACATCCCGCTCTATGGCGAGATGCACCGCTTCATTCCGGCGCTGGCCTCCTGGTATGGCGCCAGCATCTGCGAGATTCCGATCAAGAATGTCAATCGCGAGCGCGGCAAGAGCCATTACGGCATCTCGCGCACCTTCCGCGTCTTCTTCGATCTGCTGACGATCCGTTTCCTGCTGAAGTACATGTCGCGGCCGCTGCACTTTTTCGGTACCTTTGGTGCGCTCAGCATTCTGTTCGGCGGTGGGATCTCCTTATTCCTCGCCGCATTGAAGCTGCTGACCCACCAGCATGTGATGGACCAGCATGGGCCGCTCTTCGTGGTTGCGGGCGTGCTAATCCTGGCCGGCATCCAGATGCTGGCTATCGGACTGCTGGGCGAATTGCAGGTGAGGCACTATCACACCGCCCAGCAGCGTTCGCCCTATACCATCGACCGGCTGGTTCGCCTGCGCTCGCCCGAAGAGCCAAGCATGTTGCGCGAGGGCTGAGCCAACCACGATTCCAGACATTGACTGAAAGGACGCCCATGCGGCGTCCTGTTTTCGTTTTTTGATAAGCTGCGCTGGCCGCAGAGGTTACCCTTAGCGCATCCTAAGCCAGTACGCAAGTCAAAACCTCCGACGAGGACGGCACAAGCACGATGACGCCGACGATCCTGTACCTGCTTAGCGTAGTGATTGGGGGCGTGAGTGGTCTACGCTCCATGACCGGCATTGCGATCGTGACGATCGCGGCGCAGGTGCGCTGGCCTCATTTGAACTGGCTGCATCTTGGCGGCACCGGCCTGGGCTTCCTGGCAAAGCCGGTGTCAATGTGTGGGTTCGTGGTGCTCGGCATCGGTGAGCTCATCGCGGACAAGTTGCCGGTGATTCCTTCACGCATCCAGCCCGGGCCGCTCGCCGTACGATTTGTATTCGGCGGTCTGTGCGCGAGCGCCCTTGCAGTGGCCGCTGGGGAGTCGTGGATGGTGCCCGCATTGATTGGAGGCATGTCCGCGATCGTCGGCTCGTATGTCGGCTACTGGCTGCGCCGCACCATCACCGGCCATGGCGTGAAAGACCTTCCCATCGCCCTGCTCGAAGACGCGACTGCGATCCTACTGGCGTTGTTCGCCGTCTCACGCTTCTAAGTAGTGACAGGTTAGAGAATGGATGCGCGATGGCAGAACAGTATGATGTGTTGATTCTGGGATCGGGGCAGGCGGGCAATCCGCTGTCGTCCGATTTCGTGAAGGCCGGACGGAGGGTCGCCCTGGTCGAGCGTGCGGAGGTGGCGGGTACCTGCATCAACTATGGCTGCACGCCGACGAAGGCGATGGTGGCCAGCGCGCAGCGTGCGTGGCAGGCACGCCATTCCGGGGAGCTGGGCATAGAAGTGGGTCCGGTGCGCGTGAACATGGAGCAGGTGCGGGCGCGTAAGCGGAAGATCGTCGAGCAGTTTCGCGCGTCAAGCGAAAAGCGCTTTGCCAGCGGACAGCCCGAGTTGGTGCGGGGTGAAGCGCGTTTCGTCACAGCGAAGGAGATCGTGGTCGCGCTGAAGGCGGGCGGCGAACGCCGGCTGGCGGCCCAGACAATCGTAATCAATACAGGCGATAGTCCGACCGCACCGAAGATCGCTGGCCTCGACGGCGTCCCGTATCTCGACAACGTCAGCCTGATGGAGCTCGATGCCGCGCCTGAGCACTTGCTGATTCTGGGCGGTGGATATGAGGCGGTGGAGTTCGGGCAGATGTTTCGGCGCTTCGGCAGCGAAGTCACTTTGCTCGAACGCGGGAAGCACCTGTTAGGCCACGAAGATGCGGATATCTCCGAAGCGCTCGAATTGATCCTGCGCGAGGATGGACTGACCATCGAGACTGGCGCGAACGCAGTCCGGATTGAGGGTGTGCCGGGACGGGTGACGGTCCATCTGGAAAGCGGGAAGAGCGTCTCTAGCTCGCAGCTTTTCGTTGCGGTGGGGCGTTCGCCAAATACGAAGGAGCTGCGTCTGGATGCTGCGGGGGTCAAGACTGATGCGAAGGGCTACATCCAGGTCGATGAAGAGCTGTGCACGAATGTACCGGGTATCTATGCCGTCGGTGACGTGAAGGGCGGGCCTGCCTTCACGCACGTTTCCTATGACGACTACCGCATCCTGCGTGACAATTTGATTACAGGCAAGGGCGGCCGGAAGACGAGCGATCGCACCACTGTGTATGTGGTGTACATGGACCCGCAGCTTGGCCGCGTGGGGATGACGGAGGCGGAGGCGCGCGCGAGTGGACGCAGCATCAAGGTGGCGCGCATGCCGGTGAGCTCGATTGCCCGCGCGACGGAGACGGGCGAGATCCGCGGTCTTCTGAAAGCTGTAGTGGATGTGCATACTGAGCAGATTCTGGGCGCGGCGATTCTGGCGCCCGAGGGCGGCGAGTTGATGAGCATGTTCGAACTCGCGATGATGGGGAAGCTCCGGTACAGCACGCTTCAGGATGCAGTTTTTGCACACCCGGCATATGCGGAATCCCTGAATACGCTGTGGGGCCACTTCGAGAAGTGAGCGAACACACGGGCCGTGATGTGCATCCCTCGTAGCATGGGCGGAGCAGGGGTTCCGCGTGACTATTCTGCACAATAGCGAGTGGCTGCCTCAGCGGCGGCCAACGAGATGGAGACGATGACCAACGACAAGCCGGCTGAAACTACCGCGAGGAAGAAGAGCACGGGGAAAACAACAACGACTGCAGCGATGGCGCCTGCAAAGCATGCCGCGAAGAGAGCAAATGGGAAGGTAGCTGGAACACCATCGAACAAGCCGGTGAATGGACGTAGCCGCGTCGTGGTGGAAGGCGTGACGCCGCAGATCGACGGCGGACGCTTCGCCGTGAAGCGTGTGGTGAGTGACCTGATACGCGTGGAGGCAGACGTCTTTGGTGACGGTCACGACTTGGTGCGTGCGCACCTGTTGTATCGGCACGTGAGTGACGCAGACTGGCAGACCGAAGAGATGACAGCGCTGAGCAACGACCGCTGGACGGCAAGCTTTTCTGTCATCAAGCTTGGCTTCTATGAGTACACCGTGGTCGGCGAGGTCGATCATTTCCTGACCTGGCGGTCGGAGTTGAAGAAGCGGCAGGAGGCGGGACAGGATTTGGATCTGCCCTTGAAGACCGGCGCGCTGCTGATTGAGGCGACGGCCACCCGCGCGTCGAAACAGGAGGCAGCGCAGTTGCGGGCATTCGCAGAGAAGGTGCGCGGGGGCTCGGTGGATGCCGCGTTCGACGATGTGTTGCTGGTGATCGTGAATCGGAATCCTGAGACGGAGATGCAGACGCGCTACGAGCACACGCTGCGCGTGTGGGTGGATCGCGAGCGGGCGCGGTTCTCCAGTTGGTATGAGCTGTTTCCGCGCTCCTGGGGCAAGCCGGGACGACATGGCACGCTGCGCGATGTTGCCGCACAGCTCGACTATGTCGAGGAAATGGGATTCGATGTGCTCTATCTGCCGCCGATTCATCCCATCGGCCGCAGTTTTCGCAAGGGCAAGAACAACGCTACGGAGGCGAAGCCGGGCGACGTGGGCAGCCCCTGGGCGATTGGCGCGAAGGAGGGTGGCCACCTCGCGATTCTGCGTGAGCTTGGTACCTTCGCGGATCTTGAATATCTCATCCAGCAGCTTCATGCGCGCAGGATGGAGCTGGCGCTGGATATTGCCTTCCAGTGCGCGCCGGATCATCCCTGGGTGACGGAGCATCCGGAGTGGTTCAAGAAGCGCGCGGATGGTTCGATCCAGTATGCGGAGAATCCGCCGAAGAAGTATCAGGACATCTATCCGCTGGATTTCGAGTCGAGCAACTGGCCGGGGCTATGGGATGCGCTGAAAGAAGTGTTCACCTTCTGGGCGGACAAGGGAGTGCGCATCTTCCGCGTGGACAATCCACATACCAAGGCCTTTCCCTTCTGGGAGTGGGTGATCGCGGAGGTGCAGGCGGTCTATCCGGACACGATCTTCCTTGCGGAGGCCTTCACGCGTCCGCGCGTGATGGAGCGGCTGGCCAAGCTGGGTTACACGCAGAGCTATACCTACTTCACGTGGCGCAACACTAAAGTCGAGTTGATGCAATACATGACAGAGCTGACGAAGACGGAGGTAGCTGAGTACATGCGGCCGAACTTCTGGCCGAACACTCCAGATATCCTGCCGTTTGGCTTGCAGACAGGTGGGCCGAATGCGTTCAAGAGCCGGTTGGTCCTGGCTGCGACGCTTTCCTCAAACTACGGCATATACGGGCCCGCATTTGAGCTGGGCGAGAGCGTTCCTTTCAAAGAGGGCAGCGAGGAGTATCTGAACAGCGAGAAGTACGAGATCAAGCGTTGGAACCGCGACGCGCCCAGCTCGCTACGCCCGCTGATCACCCGGCTCAATCAGGCGCGTCGCGCGAACGCCGCACTGCAGCGGAACGAGAATCTCGTCTTCCATCCCACGGACAACGCCCAGATTATGGCCTATAGCAAGGCTACCGACGATGGCGCAGACGTGGTGCTCACCATCGTGAGCCTCGATCCGGTGAATACGCAGGCAGGATTCGTGACGCTCGATCTGGGCGCGATGGGTCTGAATGATGGCGCTATCTTTGATGTTTTCGATCTTATGACAAATCGGGTATATCGCTGGCAGGGATCGCGAAACTATGTCGAGCTGCGTCCTTATGAAGTACCAGCGCATGTGTTTTCCGTTCGCAGGTAGAGCAAAGCCGCGCACGAGGAGAGTGATTTGAAGCAAGCGGGCAGCATAGCGGATCCCTTGTGGTTCAAGGACGCGGTTATCTACGAACTGCACGTCCGGGCCTTCATGGACAGCAACAACGACGGCATCGGCGACTTTGCCGGACTGATGCAGAAGCTGGACTACATCCAGGATCTTGGAGTTACGTGCCTGTGGCTGTTGCCATTCTTTCCGTCGCCCTTGCGCGACGATGGCTACGACATCTCGGATTACCTGAACGTGAACCCGAGCTATGGAACGCTGGACGACTTCAAGGCCTTCTTGGCGGCAGCGCACGAGCGCAACATCCAGGTAATGGTGGAGCTGGTGGTGAATCACACTTCGGACCAGCATCCGTGGTTCGAGCGTGCGCGCCGTGCGCCCAAGGGCTCTCCGGAACGTGAGTTCTACGTGTGGAGTGATACCGATCAGCTCTATAAGGACGCACGCATTATCTTCACCGACACCGAGAAGTCCAACTGGACCTGGGACACGGTGGCCGAGCAGTACTACTGGCATCGCTTCTTTTCTCATCAGCCGGATCTGAACTACGACAATCCGCTGGTGATGGAAGAGATCCTGAACATCATGCGGTACTGGCTGAACATGGGCGTGGACGGCCTGCGCATTGACGCAATTCCGTACCTGGTGGAGCGCGACGGCACAAGCTGCGAAAACCTGCCGGAGACGCACGCGGTGATGAAGAAGATTCGCGCCGCGATCGATAAGAACTATGAGGGTCGCATCATTCTGGCGGAAGCGAACCAGTGGCCGGCAGATGTGCGGCCGTACTTCGGTGACGGCGACGAGTGCCACATGGCCTTTCACTTTCCGCTGATGCCGCGCATGTATATGGCGCTGCGTCAGGAGGATGCGCTGCCGATCACCGAGATCATGGCGCAGACGCCGGACATTCCTGACAACTGCCAGTGGGGTATCTTCCTGCGCAACCATGACGAGCTCACGCTCGAGATGGTGAGCGACGAAGAGCGCGACTACATGTACTTCGCCTACAGTG